>NZ_JBNNHG010000126.1:0-11336 GCF_050268705.1 Stenotrophomonas sp. NPDC077659
ATGCGGACTTCCATGCCCCACGGTTCACCGCTGTTCCAACCGGCACGCTTGAGATCGAGAAATCCGCCCCATGAGCCTGACCACCGCCCTGACGTACGCCCTGCCCCACCGCCTGCTGTCCTCGATGGCGCGCTCGCTGGCGTACTCGGACGACCCGCGCGTGTCGCGCTGGCTGATCGATACGGTCACCCGCAAGTTCAACGTCAACCTGGACGAAGCAGCCAATCCGGACCCGCGCAGCTACCCGACCTTCAACCAGTTCTTTACCCGCGCCCTGAAGCCGGGCGCGCGCGTAGCCGATGCCGATCCGCGCAGCCTGGTGATGCCGGCCGACGGCCGCATCAGCCAACTGGGGAAGATCGAGGCCGGGCGCATCTTCCAGGCCAAAGGTCAATCCTTCACCGCCGCCGAACTGCTGGGCAGCGATGAGGATGCCAAGCCGTTCAATGAGGGCCAGTACGCCACCGTGTATCTGTCGCCTCGTGATTACCATCGGGTGCACATGCCGTGGACCGGCACCCTGCGCGAGACCGTGCACGTGCCGGGCCGCCTGTTCAGTGTGGGCCCGGCCGCGGTGAACGGCGTGCCACGCCTGTTTGCCCGCAACGAGCGCCTGGTCTGCCACTTCGACACCAGCTTCGGCCCGATGGTGAGCGTGATGGTCGGTGCGCTGCTGGTGTCCGGGGTGGAAACGGTGTGGAGCGGCGAAGAGATCCCGGCCTACGGCGACCGCATCACCCGCAAGGATTACCGCGGCCAGGGCATCGTGCTGGAGCGTTTCGCTGAAATGGCGCGCTTCAACTACGGCTCGACCGTGATCGTGCTGCTGCCCCCGGGCGTGGCCGAATTCGCCCCGCAGCTGGGCGCCGAAAGCCCGGTGCAGCTGGGCCAGGCGCTGGCAACGCTGCGCTGACCTGGCGGTATCGATTCACCGCGATGCCGGCCAGCGGCCGGCACTACCGCTTCGGTAGATCCACGCCGTGCGTGGATGGATTCACCGCGATGTCGGGCCTCCAGAGCCGAGCATGGGCTCGGCTCTACAGAAAGCGATGTGTTATTGCAGGGTCGGGGCCGGACCGACGTCGACGCCGTCGTAGTCCTCCACGCCGGTCTGGCTGGCCAGCGCGGCCAGTTCCTGGTTGCGCAGGTCCAGCGAGGCCTCGTCGTGGATCTCCACGCGCTCCACGTGCAGCACGTGAAAAGGTGCATCCCCTTCCTCCGGCTCCTGTTCGAACAGTTCCACCACCGCATAGCCCTGGGCTTCCAGGGTGGTCGCCAGCGCCTGCAGGCGGTCCGGGGTGGAATGCACGAAGTAATAGCCCCACAGCAGGGGCGTGGCGAGATCCCAGTCGGTGTTCTCGCGCAGATTGGCGAACAGATCGCGGGTGGCTTCCAGGTCCATGGCTTTCTTCCGGTTCGGTTACTTGTCGCAGCCCTGCAGCTTCAGCGCCTGGCCGGGGCGCAGGCTGTAGCTGGGGGCCTTCAGGCCGTTGGCGCGCGCCAGGGTCGGCACGTCGCACTGGAACTTCGCCGCGATGCGGCCCAGGGTGTCCCCCTTGCCGACCTTGTAGGTTTTGGCAGGCTTGGCCTTGGGCGCTGGGGGGCGCGGGGCGGCGACCGGCGCGACCGGTGCGGTCGGCACCGTGGCACTGGCGTTGGGATCGGCCAGCGGCACCACGCCGCCCACCGCCACGCTACCGGTGTAGCTGGCAGCGGTCGGGCGCACGATGGCCGCGTTCAGATCGGCGGTGATGAGGGTACGGGCCAGGTCCGCGCGCGGGCCGCTGACGCAGTTGCGCTGGTACAGGCCGGCGATGCGGGTGGTGGCGTTGATCAGCGTGCCGGCCGGGATCCAGCCGTCGGCTTCATAACGCGGGTTGAGGTTGCGCAGCGCGCGCATGTAGCCATCACGCGTGCCGTGGCTGCCCAGGCAGATGGTCAGCTCGTAGATGGTGGTCGACCTGGCCAGGCGCAGGGTGGCCGGCTGCGCGCTGATCTTCGGGAACTCGACGCCGTACTGCTGCGGGTGCAGGAAGATCCACGCCGCGGCGATCACCATCGGGACGTAGTCCTTGGTTTCGCCGGGGAACTGGTTGTAGACGCTGTCGGTCCAGAAGCTCTGCCCGCCGCTCTGCTTGAACACGCGCGCGGCGCGGCCCTCGCCACCGTTGTAGGCAGCCACTGACAATTCCACGTTGTTGTTGAGTTCACGCAGGCGCTCGTTGAGGTAGCTGGCGCTGGCTTCGGCGGCGCTGCGCGCGTCGAAGCGGGTATCGAAACCGGTGCCATCCGGGCCCAGGCCGAAGCGGCGGCCGGTGGCCGGCATGAACTGCATCAGGCCAGCGGCACCTGCACGCGAGGAGGCATGCACGCGGCCGTTGGATTCCTTGGCCATGATGCCGAACAGCAGGGCCTCGGGCAGGCCACGCTTTTCCCACTCGGGCCACATCACCGCGCGCAGGTTCTGGTAGTTCTCGTAGCTGGTCAGCAGCGCCGGGCGCATATCGGTCAGCCAGCGGCGGATGCCCGCCTGTACGGCCGGGTTGTACTCGACCATGGTGTCGAAGGCATGACGCTTGTCGTTGAGCAGGGCTGCAGCGCGGGCCGCCTCGGGCACGTTGGCGGTGAGCGGGCCCACGTGGTCCGGGTCGGCCTCCAGGTGGTCGCCACTTTCGTCGGCGGCGTCATCGCTGGCCGCGGCGTCGGCGTCGTGCTTGAGCAGGCGCTTGTAGGTGGCCAGCATGTTGCTCATCTGGCAGCCCTTCTGCTTGACGCACTCGCTGATGACATCCTCCATGTCCTCCAGCGCGGCGTCGGCTTCGTTGCTGCCTTTGGGATCGGCATTGGCGACCAGCAGCAGGGCATCGCTGTAGCGCTTCTCGGCGGTGGCCATGCGCTGCTGCAGCGCATCGACCTTGGCCTGGTCCCGCGCCGAAACACGCTGCGCATGGGCGCTGGGGGCCAGGGATGCCAGGCCGGCAAGCGCCAGCAGCGGCCAACCACGGGAAATCAGGACAGGAACGGGCATTGGTGGCACTGTGTGCGAAACAGGCAGGCAGAGTAGCGGTGCCGCCAAGGTCCGGGCAACCCGGCCATCGGCCCGCCACCGCCGGCGGTTAACATTGGGCGCATTCACTACAAGGGCTGGACCATGGATCCGATTCTGCTCGGCAAAGGCATCACCGACGATGTGGCCGTCACCCTGCTGCCGAAACTAGGCAACCGCCATGGCTTGGTGGCCGGCGCCACCGGTACTGGCAAGACGGTGACCCTGATGACCTTGGCCGAGGGCTTCTCGCGGCTGGGGGTGCCGGTGTTCCTGGCCGACGTGAAGGGCGATGTGTCCGGCCTGGCGGTGCCCGGCACCGGCGCTGATGCCCTGCTCGCGCGCGCCGCCGAGATCGGCGTGGCCGACTACGCGCCTGCGGGCAGTCCTGCCGTGTTCTGGGATCTGTACGGCAAGCTCGGCCACCCGGTGCGTACCACCATCAGCGAAATGGGCCCGACCCTGCTGGCGCGCATCCTGGAATTGAACGACACCCAGGCAGGCGTGCTCGACATCGTGTTCAAGCTGGCCGACGACCGCGGCCTGCTGTTGCTGGACATGGATGACCTTCGCGCCCTGCTCGGCCTGGTGGCCGAGGAACGCAAGGACATCTCCACCGAGTACGGCCTGGTCAGCGCGCAGTCGATCGCGGCCATCCAGCGTTCGGTGCTGCGCCTGGCCCAGGACGGTGGCGAAGACTTCTTCGGCGAACCGGCGCTGGAACTGGCCGACATCATGCGGGTCAACCACGACGGACGCGGCGTGGTCGGCATCCTCGCCGCCGACCAGCTGGTGCTCAAGCCCAGGCTCTATTCCACCTTCCTGCTGTGGCTGCTGTCGGAACTGTTCGAGCAGCTGCCCGAAGTGGGCGACCTGGACAAGCCCAAGCTGGTCTTCATCTTCGACGAGGCCCACCTGCTGTTCGACGACGCGCCGGCATCGCTGGTGCAGCGTATCGAGCAGGTGGTGCGGCTGATCCGCTCCAAGGGCGTGGGCGTGTACTTCTGCTCGCAGCTCCCCGACGACGTGCCCGGCAACATCCTCGGCCAGCTGGGCAACCGCGTGCAGCACGCGCTGCGTGCGTTCACTCCTCGCGACCAGAAGGCGGTGAAGACCGCCGCCGAGACCTTCGTACCCAACCCGAAGCTGGATGTAGCCAAGGTACTCAGCCAGCTTGGCACCGGCGAAGCCCTGGTGTCCACGCTGCAGGACAAGGGCGTGCCGATGCCGGTGCAGCAGACGATGATCGCACCGCCACGCTGCCGGATGGGGCCGATCACCGAGGCCGAGCGCACACAGGTGCGTGCCGGCAGCCCGGTCGGCACCCGCTACGACACGGCAGTGAACCGTGAGTCGGCCGCCGAGCTGCTGGCCCAGCGCGCGCAGAAGGCGGCCGAGAAAGCCGACGCCCCGCCCGCCCGCAGCCGCGCGCAGGACGAGGCGCAGGAAGGTGGCTTCGGTCAATCGATCAAGGATGCGATCTTCGGCACCAAGCGCCGCCAGGGCATGATTGAAACCATGGCCAAGCAGACCACGCGCACGGTGGGCACCAAGCTGGGCAACCAGATCGTGCGCGGCATCCTCGGCGGCATTTTCGGCGGCAAGCGCTGATCTGTTCCTGCTGTGGTCAGCGCCCTTTCCGCTGGAAAGGGATCCGACCCCATCCCTTCATTGCTCCCCCTCGAAAAGAAGTCGTACTGCATGTCCCGCTGGCGTCCCCCCGCAGAAAAAAGCACCGCCCTGATTACTGCTGCCGGCCACGCCCGGTTGAAGGCTGAACTGGATGACCTGTGGCGTGTGCGCCGCCCGGAGGTGGTGAAGGCGCTGGCTGCGGCTGCCGCCGAGGGAGACCGCTCGGAAAATGCGGAGTACACCTACCGCAAGAAGCAGCTGGGCGAGATCGACCGCCGCGTGCGCTACCTGACCAAGCGCCTGGAAGCGCTGCGCGTGGTCGACACGACGCCGACCGATCCGCAGGCAGTGTTCTTCGGGGCGTGGGTGGAGCTGGAGAACGTGGACAGTGGCGAGACCAGCCGCTATCGCATCGTCGGCCCGGACGAGACCGATGCCGGGCTGGGCTGGATCAGCATCGATTCACCGCTGGCGCGGGCGCTGCTGAAGAAGCGCATCGATGACGAGTTTGCGGTGGAGCTGCCCGGCGGCCAGTTCACCTTCGCGGTGATCGGGGTGGAGTACGCAGCTGCGTAACGTCGGCGGTCGGTCGACTGCGCCGCTTATGTAGAGCCGAGCCCACGCTCGGCTGGCCGTACCGCAGCCGAGCATGGGCTCGGCTCTACATAAGCGGTAGGGGCGCGGGGTACTGGCGGCCTGCGCGCAGCGGGCGGAAGTAATCGGCGTTGCCGTAGAAGGCGGCATCCTGCACCTCATGCCATCCGGGAATGCCGGCCAACGGCAGCGGTCGCAGTTGCAGCGGATCGCCCAGCACCCTGCCCTCGTCGATGGCTCGGGTGACCGTCTCGATGCATCCCGCTTCACCATCGCCCTGCACCACCACGCACTTGCCGACCAGCAGTCGGCCCGGCAGCAGCGCCTGCTCCATCAGCGCATGGCCGAAGACCGCCACCACAGCGATGCTGCCGCCCCGCCAGTGCGAAGGATCGAACAGCGCGCGCCAGTCGTGGGCATCCCACGCCGCCAGCACGCTGGGATCGCGCATGCACACCACCACACCGGTTTCGTCGAACTGGGTCAGCGCGGCCTGCGCGCGGTTGCGTTGGCCGGGCGCCATCGCGGCGATGTGCCGGCACTGCTGCGCATTGAGCGCCCGCTTGAGTGGCAGAAGGCTGGCCCAGACCAGCGCGTTGAACAGATCGTGCCAGTTGTCCGCACGGGTGGCGATGCGCCCCTGGGCAATGCGGATTTCATAGTGCAGGCCATCGGCCAACAACGCCGCATCCTGTTCCACCAACTGCGCGCCCGGCAGTGCCAGGCGGTCATCCAATGCGGGCACAGCAGGCCATTCGGCGGCGAGCAACAGATCGCGGTAGTGCTGCACGCCCGCAAACAGCGGGTGATCGAACACCCGTACATCGACCGCCGCACGCAGCGGCGGAAGGAAGCGACGCGGGGCGCCTGCGTCGCCGCCGGCGGCCGCCGCTGCGGTCACAGCACCTTGAGGTCGAACGCCGGACGCGCAGCGCTGGCCAGCGCGTCACCGTACAGGTCGTGCTCGTCGCTCTCGGTGATCTCCACGTCGACGAACTCGCCCACGCGCAGCGGCACCTGGTCGGCGTTCTGGATGTGCACCAGGCCGTCGATTTCCGGCGCATCGGCCTTGGAGCGGGCCACGGCGATATCGCCTTCGATGGCATCGACCAGGCACTGCTGCACGGTACCGATCTTGGCTTCCAGGCGCGCCGCGGAAATCTGTGCCTGCTTTTCCATGAAGCGGGCCAGGCGCTCCTGCTTCACTTCTTCCGGCACCGCATCCGGCAGATCGTTGGCCGTTGCGCCCTCGACCGGCGAATAGGCGAAGGCACCCACGCGGTCCAGCTGCGCTTCGTCCAGGAAGGAGAGCAGCTCTTCAAACTCGGCTTCGGTCTCGCCCGGGAAGCCGACGATGAAGGTCGAACGCACGGTGATGTCCGGCGCGATGCGGCGCCAGTTCTGCACGCGCTCGAGGGTCTTCTCGACCGCGCCGGGGCGCTTCATCAGGCGCAGGATGCGCGGGCTGGCGTGCTGGAACGGGATATCCAGGTACGGCAGGATGCGGTTTTCGGCCATCAGCGGCACCACCTCGTCCACATGCGGGTACGGGTAGACGTAGTGCATGCGCACCCAGGCATCAAGTTCGGACAGACCTTCGCACAGTGCCTTCAGGCGGGTCTGGTAGGCCTTGTTGCGCCACATCTTCTCGGTGTACTTCTCGTCCACGCCGTAGGCCGAGGTGTCCTGCGAAACCACCAGCAGCTCGCGCACCCCGCCGCGCACCAGGCGCTCGGCCTCGCGCAGCACTTCATCCACCGGGCGCGAAACCAGCTTGCCGCGCATCGACGGGATGATGCAGAAGCTGCACTTGTGGTTGCAGCCCTCGGAAATCTTCAGGTACGCGTAATGGCGCGGGGTCAGCTTGATACCGTAGTCCGGCACCAGATCCACGAACGGATCGTGCTTGGGCGGCAGCGCTTCGTGCACCGCTTCCATCACGCTCTGGTAGTCCTGCGGGCCGGACACCGCCAGCACGTTCGGGTAGGCCTCGCGGATCTGCTCGGGGCGCTTGCCCAGGCAGCCGGTGACGATGACCTTGCCGTTCTGGTTCATCGCCTCGCCGATGGCGTCCAGCGATTCGGTCACCGCTGAATCGATGAAGCCGCAGGTGTTGACCACCACCACGTCGGCCGAATCGTAGGACGGCACGATGTCATAACCTTCCGAGCGGAGCTGGGTGAGGATGCGCTCGGAATCGACAAGGGCCTTCGGGCAGCCAAGGCTGACGAAGCCGACTTTGGGGTTCAGCTGGGACATGGAAATCGCGGGACTCTGGGGGCCTGGGCCCCTGCCGGCATGGCAGGGGGTCCTGGGGGCCGGGGCCTGAAAGGGCGCCAGTATAGCGGGTTGGCGGGCCACCCCTGAACGAGACAACGGCTGAGCCCCCGCCTCTTCGCTGCCCTATCTCCGGAGCCTGTACCAGCCGTCGTCCGGCGGTATCGAATGACCGTCACTCTCTCTTTCTTCCCGGAAAGCGTCGGGTCTCAGCAGCTGCAGGAACTGCCGCCTTGCGGCCGGTATGCCATTCAAGCGCCATTGGCTGACGGAAGCGGAGCTCACCTCGCATATGCGAGCCACCCTGCCGGTCCCTCCCAACCGATCGATGACGGTAGAAGCACCAGGAATTGTCATGGCCAGAAATTAGATTGATCTAATTTTCGGATCAACAACCACTTTTAATTAGTTAAGAATTAGCCTTTCCTAATGACTACTCTCTCTGAACGTTTGGCCCGTGCACTGCGACACGCCCAGATCACCAAGGCCCGTCTGGCCCGAGATGTCGGCGTTTCCCCACCAAGCGTCCACAACTGGTTCAGTGGAAAGGCAAAATTTCTGCGTGGCGCGAATCTTCTGGCGGCAGCCGAGGTGCTGGGAGTCAGTGAATCCTGGCTTGCTACAGGCAGGGGAACGATGTTGCCCAAGGGCTCCATTGCTCATGGCAAGCGGCCAGTCGGGGAGAGGGAACCGCCTCCTGGATACGTTCGTTTCAACGTCCTGGAAGCAGACACGAGTGCCACCTACGACACACCCGAGGTCATGAGAACGATCGAGGTCGCCGAATGGGAGGTGCGACGGAAGCTGGGCTTCCTGCCGCAGCCCGGACGCATCCAGATCATCACCGGTCGCGGCCCATCGATGCGGCCCAAGCTGGAAGATGGCGACATCGTCTGGATCGATACCAGCGTCGATCAGTATGACGGTGACGACTACTACCTCATCAATCTTGGCGGCGAAACGCAGATCAAGATGCTGCAGAAGCGGGGCGATGGCCTGTACGTGGTGAGCGTGAATACAGATTTCCCGCCCTATCGACCCGAGCCCGGCAACGTCAGCATCCTTGGCAAGGCGCTGGTCCATGCGGGACTGCGGAAGTTCTAGCTGCGGAGGGGCGACGCTCAGACGCATCGGGCATTCCGCTCCCGACTGGGCTACGTTGGTGGTCTCACGAACAATGAGACGAGCTGTAAAATAATTTCCTGGAAAGTGTCAGAATGTAAAAAAAACACAGGCCGTGTAAAAAAAATGAGCCGGATCGGGTACGAGTGGGTAAGAAATCATTGCGACCTCGACGCGCTGCCGCCTCGTCGGCCTGCGCTGATCCGGCCAGTGACGCGGATCGAACGCCTTGAAGACCATGTCGCGGTCCCGGCCAGAATGGCCCCCGGTGCAGACGCTGACACACTGGATCATCTGCTGTTCGCGCTCAAGCACGAGCATATCAACCTCGCCATCCTGATGGAGGCGATGCGCCACGTCTCTACCGAGCGGGTGTCGGAGGCGTTCCGCCAGACACCCGGCGGCGCCTATACGCGATTGGCAGCCTTCTTCTGGGAAGCGAGCAACGGCGTACAGCTCGAGGATCTTCCCGCTGCAACCGGTGCCGTGATTGACGTTTTCGACCCTGCCCGCTTCGTCACCGGCCAGGATCAGCGCAACGCACGCTGGCGCGTGAATTTCAACGGGCTGGGGAATCTCGCCTACTGCGCGACCGTCGAGAGGACCGCCACGATCAACGACGCCTTGCAGCGTTCAGTACTGGACCGGGCAAACCTGGTGCTTGGCAGCATGGACGCGACGATCCGGGACCGGGCGCTCGAGTGGGCGTATATGAGCGAGACGCGTGGCAGCTTTGAAATTGAAGGTGAAGTACCTGGCGCGTCCAAACAGGCTGCTTTCGTCCGGATCCTGCAGCAGGCACATCTGCGCGAGCCGCTCTCAGAGGCGTATCTGACCGCGCTGCAGAACGCCACCGTCACCAACCCGATGCAGCAGGCGGTGGCATTCCGACATGAGCAGAACCATCTTGCCAGGTCCGACATGAGCGCTGCTGCGGTGACCTATGTGCCGCCACCGCCCGCCCTTGCACGCGAGCTGATGGACGTCCTGATGGACTGGTCGAACCACCACTTGGAAGGCGTGCCCCCATTGGTCGCAGCGGCGGTGGTGTCCTTTGGGTTTGTTTTCATCCATCCGTTCATGGATGGCAACGGCCGCCTCTCGCGGTTCCTGCTGCACCAGACCCTTTGCCGTACGGGCGCGCTGGCCAACGGCTTGATTCTGCCCGTGTCGGTAGCGATGAAAAAGCACGAAGCCGAGTACCTGGCAGCGCTGCAGCAATTCTCCCGGCCCATGCGTGACAAGTGGGATGTGCGCTGGATCGATGGCGCGCAGTTCGAGTACCACTATCTGGGGAACTCTCACTACGACGCCTATCGATACTGGGACGCCACACTGGCAGCCGAGTTCTGCCTGGAAATGGCCGAGCTGGCATTGGACGAGGAATTGCACAACGAAACCGAGTTTCTGATCCGTTATGACATCGCACATGACGCAGTAAATGATGCCTACGATCTGGTCAACACCGATCTGGCGATACTCCTCATCAGCGCGTTCCAGAACGGCGGAGTGGTCTCCAAGCGACGCAGGGATCAGTTCCAGCACCGGGTTCCCGATGCCGCCTTCAGTTTCATCGAAGAGGCCGTCAAAGCAGCGCTTGCCCTGCAGGTGGGGCGGCCGGCGAGCGATTCAGGACCATCCGCACCCTGAACTGCCCCTCTCCTACCTCGCTCCACGTTTTCGCCCGATCCCGCACAGCCGCTGACACGCCGCTAACCCGGCCAGCGTGGACAATGCAGCTCCATCCCTGCAACGAGGTACCCGACGATGTCCGAATGGATCACCCTGGATACGCATCATGGCCCGGTCCGCGCCTGGCAGGTCCTGCCCGAGGGCACGCCGCGCGCCGGCCTGGTGGTGGTACAGGAGATCTTCGGGGTCAACGCGCACATGCGCGGGGTCGCCGAACGCTTCGCTGCGGAAGGCTATGCAGTGCTGGCACCGTCGTTCTTCGACCTGGTGGACGGCCCCGAGGCCGACCCCGATGCCCTGCCCTACAGCCCGGAAGGCGTGAAGGACGGCCTGGAGCGGGTGAACACCCTGGGCATGGAAAAGGCGCTGGAAGTGGTGCGCGCCGCCGCGACGCGCCTGGCCCCGCATGGCAAGGTCGGCACCGTCGGCTACTGCTGGGGCGGCAGCGTAGCGCTGCTGTCGGCGATGCGCCTGGGCCTGCCCTCGGTAAGCTACTACGGCGGCCGCAACGTGCAGTTCCTCGACGAAACACCGAAGGCGCCGGTCATCTTCCACTTCGGCGCCCAGGACAGGAGCATCCCGCCGGAGGCCGTACAGGCCCACCGCGAGAAGCTGCCGCAGATGGCCACCTATGTCTATCCGGCCGACCACGCCTTCAACCGGGAGGTCGGACATGCGTATGATCCAGACAGCGCCGCCCTGGCGCTGCAACGCACCCTGGACTTCTTCACGGAGCATCTTGGATGAGCGATTTCGAACTGGATCCACGCCTGGCCACCGACAGCGTGCTGGTGGCTGAAGGGCCGTTGTCGCAAGTGCGGTTGATGAACGACGAACGATTCCCCTGGCTGGTCCTGGTGCCGCGGCTGGCCGGGATCACCGAGTGGATCGAGCTGGACGGCGAGCAGCAGGACAAGCTGCGCACCGAGCTCAACCGGGCCTGCAAGGCCCTGCACGGCACCGACGGCGTGGA
>NZ_JBNNHG010000127.1:0-11111 GCF_050268705.1 Stenotrophomonas sp. NPDC077659
GCGCCGATGGTAGTGTGGCTCAAGCCATGCGAGAGTAGGTCATCGCCAGGGTTTACACCCAAAACCCCGCTGCCCGCGCAGCGGGGTTTTTCTTTGCGTGAGGATAAACACGCCGGGCGCGTTGCCAACCAACCGGGTAGATCCACGCCATGCGTGGATGGCCCGCCGCCCACCGCACACAAAAAAAACGGCGCCCGGTGGGGCGCCGCCTGGACCTCAACACCCATCAGTCGAGCATGGCTCGGCTCTACGGGGCCGGGGCCTTGTTCTTCATCATCTCATCGCGGGCAGCCTTGAAGGGATTGCCTTCATACCAGTTCGGCCAGCGATCGCCGCCCGCCAGCTCCTTGCCCACGCCGTACATCAGCTCCAGGTCTTCCATGGTGCCGTCCAGCTTCCAGGTGGACGCATCAAACTCGTCCTTGGGACCGTGGTAACGGTTGTTGCCGTAGTCGGTCGCGGCCTTGCGGCCCGCTTCCACGCCGCCCTCGCGCAGGTCTTCGCCGCCATCGGCATACAACGCCGGCACGCCGGCCTTGGCGAAGTTGAAGTGGTCCGAGCGGAAGTAGAAGCCGCTCTGTACCGAGGTCTCACCATGCAGGGTGCGGTCCTGCGCGGCGGCCAGCGGCTTGAGGATGTCTTCCAGTTCGGAGCTGCCGAAACCGGTCACCGTCACGTCCTTGGCGCGGCCGGCCACCGACATCGCGTCGATGTTGATCACGCCCGCGATCTTGTCCAGCGGGAAGGTCGGGTGGGCGACGTAGTACTTCGAACCCAGCAGGCCGGATTCTTCCAGGGTTACGGCCAGGAACACCACCGAGCGTTCCGGCTTCGGGTCCTGATGGGCCATGGCTTCGGCCACTTCCAGGATGCCCGCCACACCGGTCGCGTTGTCGACCGCGCCGTTGTAGATGTTGTCGCCTTCCTCGCCCTCATGCTTGCCCAGGTGGTCCCAGTGGGCCATGTACAGCACGGCTTCGTCGGCGCGCTTGCTGCCCGGCAGTACGCCCACCACGTTGCGCGACTGCTTCTGCGCGATCTGGCTCTTCAGGTCCACCGCAGCGGTGGCCTTCAGCGGTACCGGCTTGAAGCCGCGCTTGCTGGCGTCCTTGTACGCCTGCGCCAGGTCCAGGCCGGCACCGGCGAACAGCGCCTTGGCCGCCTCCGCGCTCAGCCAGCCCTGCACCGGGATGCGAGCCTCCGGATCATCCTTGGCCGGAAGGTCGTACTGCGGGCCGGCCCAGGAATTCTTCACCACGTCCCAGCCATAGGAGGCACCGGCGGTGTCATGCACGATCAGCGCAGCGGCCGCGCCCTTGCGAGCGGCCTCCTCGAACTTGTAGGTCCAGCGCCCGTAGTAGGTCATGCGCTTGCCTTCGAACAGCTTTTCGTCACCCACATGGAAGCCCGGATCATTGACGAACATGACCACCGTCTTGCCCTTCCAGTCCTGGCCGGCGTAGTCATTCCACTTCTGCTCAGGCGCATCCACGCCGTAGCCGACGAACACCAGATCGCTGGCATCGATCTTCACTTCAGGCTGGCCGGTACGCGTGCCCACCACCATGTCGGTGCCGAACTTCAGCTCGGTGGTCTTGCCACCCTGGGTGATCTTCAGCACGGTCGATTCGTCGGCCGTGGTCTCGGTCATCGGCACGTCCTGGAACCAGCTGTCACCGTTGCCCGGCTGCAGGCCGATGCGCTGCATCTGGTCGCGGATGTAGTTGACGGTCAGCGCTTCGCCCTTGCTGCCCGGTGCGCGGCCCTCGAATTCGTCCGAGGCCAGCGTCTTGACCAGCTCGCTGAAGTCGGCCGCGTTGATGTCGGGCGCGAACGTATGTGCTGTCGGGGCAGGCGCTGCATCAGCGCTGGCGGCAGGTGCCGGAGCAGGGGTGTCTTCGCCTTTGCAGGCGCTGAGCGCGGCCGCGGCGGCCAGGCACAGGAGGAGTTTGCGGGGCATCGTTGTTTCCTGGATACACGAGGGATGGCCACGCCGGGCGCGGCCGGTGATGGGGAGCATTCCCCGTACTGCGGCGCCGGGGACGTCAGTCCGCCGGCGCGGTATCGGTGTCGAACGGAATCGGCTCGGCGCCGGTGACCGGCCCGACGCGTGCGCTGCGGTGCACGTACAGCACCACCTCGCGCTCAAACAGCAGCGGGCCCTCGACCACGGCGTTGGGCCCGATGATCACGCGCGGCTTGCGGCTGGCAGTCAGCGAAACGCTGAAGTTCGGCTTGCGCACGCGCAGGCCGCCACCGACCTGTGAACCGATGCCTACGGTGATGTCACCGTTGACGGTTTCCACGTCCTTGCGCACATCGGTGTTGACCAGGCCGATGCCGCCGTTGACCGTCTCCACGCCACCCTCGATCTGGCTGCCGTGGTCGCTGAAGATGCTGCCATTGACCGTACTGACATCGCCGCTGGACATCACCTCACGGCCCAAGCGCACGCTGCCGTTGACCGTCTCGATGCTGCCGGTGCGGGCGCGGTCGGCCACGGTGACGCCACCATTGACGGTGTCGATGCTGCCGGTTTCCACACCCTCGCCCACGCGGATGCCGCCGTTGACGGTATCCAGCTTGCCGTAGCGCTGGCCCGGATCGGCGCTGATGCTGCCGTTGACCTTGCTGATGTTGTCCTGTGCGCCAAGCGGACCGGCCACCAGCAGTGCGCCCAACAGCAGCGGAATGGAAAGAGTTTTCATGGGGATCTCGTCGTTGTGCGGCTGGCAGGCCGCGTGCGTTGATGTCACCATTCCCCGGCACCCCCTGCAACTGCCTGAAGTCACTGGAAAGCCCTTGCGCGACAACGTCTTCCCATCACGCCGACATCACATTGCCGCTCTGCGCAGTGGGCGTTGCCTGTTGCTGGGGGTGGCCCTGGCACTGGCCCTGCCGGTGCCGGGCGGTGCACAGACCGCCTCCACCCGCGAGGCCGAGCGCAAGCTGCAGAAGCTGCGCACCGAACTGAAGGGTGTGGCCCAGGAACGCCGGCAGATCGAGGGGCAGCGTGGCCAGGCCTCGCGGCAGCTGCGCGAAGCCGACGAGAAGGTGGCCCGCAGTGGCCGAACCCTGGCCCAGACCGAAACCGCGTTGCGCGAACAGAACCAGGCCCTGGCCGAAGCCGAGCAGCGGCGCGCGACCCTGCAGGCCAACCTGGCCCAGCAGAACCGCGAACTGGCCGGGCTGCTGCGTGCGGCCTACCAGTTGGGCAACCACGCACCGCTGAAGCTGCTGCTGTCGCAGGACACGGTGGCCGATGCCAACCGCGCCCTGGCGTACCACCGTTATCTGCAGCGCGAGCGCGCCCAGCGTATTGCCACGCTGACCGGCGATCTGAAGGAGCTGGAAGTGCTGCAGGCGCAGATCGCCGAGCGCCGGCAGGCACTGCAGGGGGCGCAGCGCGACCAGAAGCAGCAGGCAGCCACGCTGGCCGCCGATCGCCGCGACCGTGCGCAGACCGTGGCCTCGCTGGACGAGCGCTTCAAGGACCGCCGCGAGAAGGAACAGGCGCTGGGCCAGGATGCCAAGGCACTGGAAACGCTGCTGGCCAACCTGCGTGCTGCCGCCGCCCGTGCCGAAGCCGAACGCCGTGCTGCCGCACGCAAGGCCGCCGCCGAGAAAGCAGCCGCCGAGAAGGCCGCGCGCCAGGCCAAGGCCGAGGGCCGCCCGCCGCCGCCGACCAAGGTGCCGCCCGCCGCGGCCTCCGTACCTGCGCCCAAGGTGGGCGGGCTGGGCTGGCCGCTGTCCGGCAACCTGCTGGCCCGCTATGGTGGCAAGCTGCCTGACGGGCGCACCAGCAGCGGTGTGCTGATCGGCGCACCGGCCGGCAGCACCGTCACCGCCGTGGCCGATGGCACCGTAGTGTTCTCCGACTGGATGACCGGCTACGGCATGATCCTGATCGTCGACCACGGCAATGGCTACATGAGCCTGTACGCACATAACGACACCCTGCTGAAGGATGCCGGTGCCCGCGTGAGTCGTGGTGACGCGGTGGCCAAGGTCGGCAATTCCGGCGGCCAGGGCGTGACGGCGCTGTACTTCGAACTGCGCCGGGGTGGGCAGCCGGTGAACCCGGACAGCTGGCTGCAGCGTCGCTGAATCGTGGCCGGCGCAGGCATGGCCGGATTCAACGGGAATTTAGCTACGCTTCGCGCATAATCGGGACATGTGCCTTGGGCACGATGCCACCGTCCACAGGAGTGCTTCATGCGCGCAGCCCGTACCGCCACCCTCTTGCTGGCCCTGATGCCAGCGCTGTCCTGGGCGCAGCAGACTGCGCCGGCCCCCGCCGATACCTCCGGCCAGGCAGCCAGCAACGAGGAGGCGGTGACGTCGAAGGTGCCGCTGGAGGACATCCGCCGGTTCGTCGCTGTCTACAATGCGGTCCGCGCCGCCTATGTCGATCCTGTGGACGACAACAAGCTGATGCAGTCGGCCGTGCGTGGCCTGCTGCTGGATCTTGATCCGCACAGCACCTACTTCAACAAGGAAGACGCCGAAGCGTTCGACGAGCAGGCCACCGGCGCCTACGAGGGCATCGGCGTGGAGCTGCAGCAGCAGCCTGACAACGCCAGCATGAAGGTCATCGCGCCGATCGACGACACCCCGGCAGCCAAGGCCGGCATCCTTGCCGGTGACCTGATCATCGCCATCGACGGCAAGCCGATCAGTGCCATCGACGCCAGCGAACCGCTGCGCGGCCCGGCCGGCAGCAAGGTGGTGCTGACCATCGTGCGCGATGGCAAGCCCAAGCCGTTCGATGTCAGCCTGACCCGGCAGACCATCCGCGTGACCAGCGTGAAGAGCCGCATGCTTGAACCGGGCTACGGCTACATCCGCCTGAGCACCTTCCAGGCCGATACCGGTTCGGATTTCCAGAAGCAGGTGCAGCAGCTGCAGAAGCAGGCCGGTGGCCAGCTCAAGGGCCTGGTGCTCGACCTGCGCAGCAACCCGGGTGGCCTGCTGACGGCAGCGGTGCAGGTGGCCGATGACCTGCTCGACAAGGGCAACATCGTCAGCACCCGTGGCCGTATCCGCATCAGTGATGCGCGCTTCGACGCGACCCCGGGCGACCTGCTGAAGGGGGCACCCGTGGTGGTGCTGGCCGATGCCGGTTCGGCCAGTGCATCCGAAGTGCTGGCCGGTGCGCTGCGTGACAACAACCGCGCACGCGTGGTCGGCAGCCGCACCTTCGGCAAGGGCTCGGTGCAGACCGTGCTGCCGCTGGACAATGGCGATTCGGTGAAACTGACCACGGCGCGTTATTACACCCCCAGCGGCAAGTCCATCCAGGCCACCGGCATCGTGCCCGACGTGGAGCTGAAGCCGGCACCGACGCCTGAAGAAGATGCACTGCCGGCCAGCCTGACCGATTACAGCGAAGCGACCCTGCCGGGCCACCTGCGTGGTGACGACGAAGGCACCGAGGGTTACCGCGCGGGTGCGGTACTGCCAGGCGACGTTCCGATCAACGATGCACTGGCCGAACTGAAGAATCCGGGCTCGGTGGCCGCACGCCTGAAGGCTGAAGCAGCCAAGGCCGAAGCAGCCAAGCCGGCACCGAAGCCTGAAGCGAAGGCAGAGCCGAAGGCCGAATCGAAGCCGGTGGCAAAGCCCGCCGAAACGCCGGCCAAGCCGTGAGGTAGCGCCGGGCCATGCCCGGCGATGCGGTGGGCAAGGAGCCGGCCAGCGGCCGGCACTACCCGCAAGTCAGAACCCGTGTCGCTTGCGCAGTCTGCGGGCGATGGCGGCGCGCACGTACACGCCGTACAGCAGGCCGAACACGAAGCCGCCGATGTGCGCCCACCAGGCGACCATGCCGAAGCTCGGGCCGATGTAAGCAAACACCACCTGCAGTGCGGCCCATACACCGATCAGCAGGTAGGCCGGGGCACGCACGAATTCCAGGAACAGGCCCAGCGGGATCACCACGCCCAGGCGCGCGGCCGGAAACAGCGCCAGGTAGGCGCCGATCATGGCCGACACCGCGCCACTGGCACCGATGATGATCTGGTCGGGGCTGCCCATGGTGTAGATCGCCACCAGATTGGACACCGCGCCACCGACCAGGAACAGCAGCATCAGGCGCCAGGGACCCAGCACCCGCTCGGCGGGCAGGCCGAAGATCAGCAGGAACACCAGGTTGCCCAGCAGGTGCGACCAGTCGGCATGCAGGAACAGGGCGGTGAACAGCCGCAGCACGCTGCCGTCCTGCAGGGTCGCCCACCAGTCCAGCGGGTGGGTCAGGCCGGTGGACAGGGCGCCCCAGTCCAGCCAGAGGCTGTTGCGAGCATCCCCGGGGCGCGAGATCGACCACAGGAACGCCAACCACAGTGCCGCAAACAGCACGGGTGTCGCCCAGCGCAGCGTGGTTTTCTTGCGGGAGGGGAGTGAGACAAACATGAGCGCTAGCCTAGCGCGCCGGGGCCGAGCGCGGGCGTAGCGCCTGTTCAGTTTCTCCTGCCGCACGCGCGGGCGCCGCTGTTATTGTTTCATTAACCGGTCTGGTGGATACTCGCATACGGCGTCGTATGTCGGGAGGGGAATCCGGCGCGTTCTGGCGGACCTTTGCGGGTCCGGTAGGCGCAGGCGCACTCAGAGCACCATCACCGCTTACCGGAGAGACAACACGATGCAAACTGCTTCCACCATTGCCCGACTGACCCTGCTGGCCGTCGGCGTTGCCGGTGCGCTGGCCGCTGCCGATGCCAATGCCGCTGCCTTCCAGCTGAAGGAAAACAGCGCCAAGGGCCTGGGCCGTGCGTTCGCCGGCTCCACCTCGACCGAAGGCGATGCCTCGGTCATCGCCACCAACCCGGCCTCGATGCGCCTGCTGGACGGCACCCAGTTCCAGGGTGACGTCAGCGCCATCAGCTTCGGTGCCAAGTTCCGCGGCGAAGGCCAGTATGCCAACGGCGCGCCGATTTCCGGCGGCAACGGCGGCGATGCCGGCATGATCGCCCCGGTTCCGGCAGCGTATTTCCACGTCCCGTTCGGTGCCAACGACAACATGCACTTCGGTGCGTCGCTGACCGTGCCGTTCGGCTTCAAGACCGAGTACGACCGTGACTGGGTGGGCCGCTACAACGGCGTCAAGACCGAGCTGCAGGCGATCGATCTGGGTGCCGCGTTCTCCTATGACGTCAACCCGTACCTGTCCTTCGGCGTCGGCGTTTTCGCTGAGCGTCTGAACGTCGATCTGACCAGCGCTGTCGATGCCGGCACCGCCATCAACGCCAGCGCCCAGCAGCGCGCTTCGGCTGCCGTGCTGGCTGCCGGTGGCAGCGCTGCCCAGGCCGCCGCCGCTGCCCGCCAGGCCGCTGCCCAGGCCGCCCAGCTCGGCTTCTCGCCGGGTACCCAGGATGGTTACCTGCGCATCAAGGGTGACGAAGTGTCCGTGGGTTACACCCTGGGCATGACTGTCAGCCCGGTGGAAGGCACCAACATTGCCTTCAGCTACCGCTCGGAAGTGGAGCACAAGATCACCGACGGCAAGGCTGACTTCACCATGACCCCGCAGGCTGCGGCGTTCCTGGCCAGCGCTGCCCCGGGTACCTTCATCGACAGCAATGGCCGCGCCACCATCACCCTGCCGGCCAGCGCCACGGTCGGCTTCACCCACCGCGTGAACGACCAGTGGCAGATCATGGCCGAGGTCACGCGCACGGCGTGGAGCAAGTTCGACCAGGTTACCGTCGACTATGACTCCAACCAGCCGGACAGCGTGCTGCCGTTCCACTATCGCGACACCACCTTCGCGTCCATCGGTACCGATTACCGCGTGAACGACAAGCTGACGCTGCGTGGCGGCCTGGCGTACGACCAGACCCCGACCACCGACGCCCACCGTGACGTGCGCGTGCCGGACACTACCCGCAAGTGGCTGTCGCTGGGCCTGACCTACGCCCCGTCGGAGAAGATGGAATACAGCGTGGGCTACACCCACCTGTTCACCAAGGACCCGAACATCACCTCGACCTCGGCCACCGGCAACACCGTGACCGGCAAGTACAAGGTGACCGGCGACGTGCTGGCGGCTTCGATGCAGTACAAGTTCTGATCCAGGCCATGGCCTGAAGCAGTACGAAGGAGGCCCCGCGCGAGCGGGGCCTTCTTTTTGTGGGCGGCGCCATCCACGCATGGCGTGGAGCTACTGACGACGTCGGCCTTCCACACAGCCCATCCGGATCAACGACAATAGCGCCATGAACCTCTCCGATCCGAACTTCCAGCTGGAGCTGGCTGCCAACATCGCCGTCGCCGGCTCGATCCTGCTGGCCGGGCGCAACAACGTGCATACCTGGTGGCTGGGCATCGTCGGCTGCGCGCTGTTCGCGGCGGTGTTCGAGCGTTCGCACCTGTATGCAGACATGGTGCTGCAGTTCTTCTTCATCGCCATCAGCGTGCTGGGCTGGTGGCAGTGGCTGCGCGGCGACCATGGCGCGCCCCTGCCGATCACCCCGGTGCGACCGCGCGCCTGGGCCTGGCTGTTGCCGCTGGCGGTGGTGGCGACCTTCGCCTATGGCTGGATGCTGACCCGCCTGACCCAGGCCTATGCGCCCTACATCGATTCGGGGGTGCTGGTGCTGAGCGTGATCGCGCAGATCCTGATGATGCGGCGCAAGCTGGAATCGTGGTGGGTGTGGCTGCTGGTCAACACCATCGCCGTGCCGCTGTACTACAGCCGCGGCCTGCACCTGACCTCGATCCTCTATATCGGCTTCTGGATCAATGCGTTGGTGGCACTGCGCCACTGGCGCAGCCTGATGCGTGCCGAGGCCCAAGCGGCCGATGCCACGGCCTGAGCGCGTCGAGCGTGGTCTGGTGGTGGGCAAGTTCTGTCCGCTGCACCGCGGTCACGAGCGCCTGATCGACTTCGCTGCCGCGCACTGCCGGCACCTGCTGGTGATCGGCTGGTCGCAGCCCGGTTTCGCCGGTTACAGCGCCGCACGCCGCGAACGCTGGCTGCGTGCGCGCTTTCCGCAGGCGACGGTGGCGGTGCTGGATGATGCCCGCCTGGCGGCCTTGTGCGAACGGCACGGCCTGCCGCCGCGGGTGCTGCCACCGGATACTGACAGCGAACAGGCGCAGCGTGATTTCACCGCATGGCTGTGCCTGCAGTTGTTCGGTGGGCCGGTGCAGGCGGTCTTCACTGGCGAGGACTACGGCGATGGATTCGCCGCAGCGCTGGCTGCGCACTTCCATGCACCGGTGCAGCACCAGCGGCTGGAGCGCAGCCGCGATGCCGGCCAGCCCAGCGGCACCCAGCTGCGTGCCGATCCGCATGCGCTTCGCCACGGCCTGTCGCCGCAGGTGCATGCGGACTACGTGCAGCGCGTGGCCTTCATCGGAGGCGAATCCACCGGCAAGACCACGCTGGCGCGCGTGCTGGCCGAGCGCATGGGTACGCAGTGGGTAGCGGAGTACGGGCGCACGCTGTGGGAGATGCAGGGCGGTGAACTGGGCGAAACGGACCTGCTGCGCATTGCCGAAGAACAGCCGCGACGCGAGGATGCAGCCGCGCTGACCGCGCAGCGCTGGCTGTTCTGCGATACCACGCCGCTGGTGACCCTGGGCTACAGCGGCTGGATGTTTGGCACCGCGCCAGACGCGCTGCTCGAGGCGGCAACGCGGCCGTATGACCTGCTGTTCCTGTGCGCGCCGGACATCGCGTTCGACCAGGATGGCACGCGGGTAGGCGAGGCGTTCCGCACGCAGCAGCACGCGTGGTACCTGTGCGAACTGCAGGCGCGTGGGGTGCCATACGTGCTGCTGGAAGGTGATCTGGAAACACGGATCACGCGGGTGCAACACGAGCTGGCCAAGCGTGCGGACAATCGGTTCAGTGTCGTCCCGCCTCTGTAGAGCCGAGCCCATGCTCGGCTTGCACGGTGGAGCCGAGCATGGGCTCGGCTCTACAGGAAGCGGAAACACAAAAAAACCCCGCTTTCGCGGGGTTTTTCGTTCACTGCCTGACGCAGGCGATCAGTCGCCCAGGGTCAGCAGTGAGGCGTTGCCACCGGCGGCGGTGGTGTTCACCGTCACCGTCTTCTCAGTGGCAAAACGCAGCAGGTAGTGCGGGCCGCCGGCCTTCGGGCCGGTGCCGGACAGGCCCTGGCCGCCGAACGGCTGCACGCCGACCACCGCACCGATCTGGTTGCGGTTGACGTAGACGTTGCCCACATGGACGCCGTTGCTGATGCGATCAACGGTTTCGTCGATGCGCGAATGCACGCCCAGGGTCAGGCCGTAGCCGGTGGCGTTGATCTGGTCGATCACCGCATCCAGCTCGTCGCCCTTCCAGCGGATCACGTGCAGGACCGGCCCGAAGATTTCCTTGTGCAGCTGGCCCAGGTCCTTCAGTTCATACGCACGCGGTGCGAAGAAGGTGCCGTTGGCGGCTTCGTCGGACAGCTCGGCGGCGGCAATCAGGCGCGCCTCGCGGTCCATGCGCGCGGCGTGGTCCTGCAGGATCTTCAGTGCATCGGCGTCGATCACCGGGCCGACGTCGGTGGACAGCAGGCCGGGGTTGCCGACCTTCAGTTCCTTCATCGCACCGGCCAGCATGGTCATCACCTTGTCGGCGATGTCGTCCTGCACGAACAGCACGCGTGCGGCCGAGCAGCGCTGGCCGGCAGAGGTGAAGGCCGAACCGATGGCGTCCTTGACCAGCTGTTCCGGCAGCGCCGAGGAATCGGCGATGAAGGCGTTCTGGCCGCCGGTTTCGGCGATCAGCACACCGATGGCGGCATCACGCGCAGCCATCGCGCGGTTGATCGCACGGGCCGTCTCGGTGGAGCCGGTGAAGGCCACGCCGGCCACGCGCGGATCGGCGGTCAGCGCGGCACCGACGGTGGCACCGTCGCCCGGCAGGTACTGCACCACCTCGGCCGGTACGCCGGCGTCGTGCAGCAGCTTCACCGCGTAGTAACCGATCAGGTTGGTCTGCTCGGCCGGCTTGGCGATGACGCTGTTGCCGGCAGCCAGTGCGGCGGCCACCTGGCCCAGGAAGATCGCCAGCGGGAAGTTCCACGGGCTGATGCAGACGCTCATTGCTCGATTCGCCCTCCTGCATGCCCGGCAGGATGCCGGTATTGCCGGGC
>NZ_JBNNHG010000128.1:0-11029 GCF_050268705.1 Stenotrophomonas sp. NPDC077659
GGGCGGTGTGGGTGGGCAGGACCGTTGGCGCCATGGATGGCGCCATCGAGCCCCCATGGACGGGTTTACGGCGTGTCCTGCCCACCCACACCGCCCCGCCATCCCGCGGAATGCCGCTCTGGCCGTTGACGTTGCCCTGGCATGAAGCAGGTGCAGGGCTGCAAGCCCTGCCGAAACCCTCCCCACCCATGACTGCAGTCACTTGCCCCGCCGCCCCGCGCTGGCGAAAGTCGAACAGTTGCGTGATCGGAGCGGTCCTTTGCCCTCCGCACGGTTGTGAGAGAGACGCTGTGCAACGACGTGAGTTCCTGGCTTTTTCCGGACTGGGCCTGGCCGGCCTGGTGCTGCCGCATTCGCGGCTGATCGCGGCCGAACAGCTGCTGGCACCGGTGGATACCGCCCAGCGGCGCCGCCTGGCCGACGTCGCCCTCGCTGCCGCCCGCAGCGCCAAGGCCAGCTACTGCGACGTCCGCATCGGCCGCTACCTCAACCAATCGGTCATCACTCGCGAACACCAGGTCGGCAATGTGACCAACCGCGAATCGTCCGGCGTGGGCGTGCGGGTCATCGTCAACGGCGCCTGGGGTTTCGCCGCCACCCACCAGCAGACCGAAACGGCCGTGCGCGGCGCGGTCGAGCAGGCCACGGCCATCGCCCGTGCCAATGCCAGCATCCAGACCCGGCCGGTGCAGCTGGCACCCACGCCCCCGGTCGGTGAGGTGCGCTGGCAGACCCCGGTGCGGAAGAACGCCATGGAAGTGCCGATCCAGGACAAGATCGAACTGCTGCTGGCGCTCAACAGCGCCGCGCTCGATGCCGGCGCCGACTTCATCAACTCCACCCTGTTCCTGGTCAACGAGCAGAAGTACTTTGCCTCCAGCGATGGCTCCTTCATCGACCAGGACATCCACCGCATCTGGCTGCCATTCACCGCCACCGCCATCGACAAGGCCAGCAGCAGGTTCCGCACCCGTGCCGGGCTGTCCTCGCCGATGGGCATGGGCTATGAATTCCTCGACGGCGATGCGCGCGGCAAGGTGCAGCTGCCCGGCGGCATCACCGCCTACCGCGATTCCTACGACCCGGTCGAGGACGCGATTGCAGCGGCCCGCCATGCGCGGGAGAAGCTGAAAGCACCCTCGGTGAAGCCCGCCAAGTACGACCTGGTGCTGGACCCGTCCAACCTGTTCCTGACCATCCACGAGAACGTCGGCCACCCGCTGGAACTGGACCGCGTACTCGGCTACGAGGCCAACTACGCCGGGACCAGCTTCGCCACGCTGGACAAGCGCGATGCCGGTTTCCGCTGGGGCAGCGACCTCGTCACCTTCTTCGCCGACAAGACCCAGCCGGGCAGCCTCGGTGCGGTCGGCTACGACGATGAAGGGGTGAAGACCCAGCGCTGGGATCTGGTGCGCGACGGCGTACTGGTGGACTACCAGGCCACCCGCGATGAGGCCCATATCCTCGGCCGCCAGGCCTCGCACGGCTGCAGTTATGCCGATTCCTGGTCCAGCGTGCAGTTCCAGCGCATGGCCAATGTCTCGCTGGCACCGGGCAAGACGCCGCTGAGCGTCGAGGACATGATCAAGGATGTGGAGAACGGCATCTGGATCCACGGCCGCGGCTCCTATTCCATCGACCAGCAGCGCTACAACGCCCAGTTCGGTGGCCAGCTCTACTACCAGATCAAGAACGGAAAGATCGCCGGCATGGTCGAGGATGCGGCCTACCAGATCCGCACACCGGAGTTCTGGAACGCCTGCACCGCCATCTGCGATGAACGTGATTTCCGCCTCGGCGGTTCCTTCTTCGACGGCAAGGGCCAGCCCGCACAGGTCTCGGCGGTCTCGCACGGGTCGTCCACCACCCGCTTCAACGGCATCAACATCATCAACACCGCGCGCAGTCTCGGCGCCTGAGTCGTCCCAACCTTCGACGTGGAGAGCAGCCTTGCACAGACGTGACTTCCTCGCCCTCACCGGGCTTACCGCAGGCGGCCTGATCGTGCCGTCATTCTTCGGCAAGGCCATCGCCGCCGAGCAGCTGCAGTCCAGCCTGGACCTGGGGCTGAAGAAGCGCCTGGCCGATGCCGCGCTGCAGGCCGCGCGCAGTGCAGGCGCCACCTACTGCGATGTGCGCATTGGCCGCTACCTGCGGCAGTTCGTCATCACCCGCGAGGACAAGGTGCAGAACGTGGTGAACACCGAGTCCACCGGCGTGGGCATCCGCGTGATCGTCAACGGCGCCTGGGGCTTTGCCGCCACCAATGCGCTGGGCACGGCCGATGTGGCCCGCGCCGCGCAGCAGGCGGCGGCCA
This sequence comes from Stenotrophomonas sp. NPDC077659, assembly GCF_050268705.1. Classification (NCBI taxonomy): domain Bacteria; kingdom Pseudomonadati; phylum Pseudomonadota; class Gammaproteobacteria; order Lysobacterales; family Lysobacteraceae; genus Stenotrophomonas; species Stenotrophomonas sp. NPDC077659. Next base: position 2,321 of record NZ_JBNNHG010000128.1, read on the forward strand.
TCGCCAAGGCCAACGCCGGCGTGCAGACCGCACCGGTGCAGCTGGCCAAGGCACCGGGCGTGGGCGAGGTGAGCTGGCGCACGCCGATCCGCAAGAACGCCATGGAGGTGCCGATCAAGGAGAAGGTCGACCTGCTGCTGGACGTCAATGCCGCCGCGATGGGGGCCGGTGCCAGCTTCGTCAACTCGATGCTGTTCCTGGTCAACGAGCAGAAGTACTTCGCCTCCACCGATGGCTCCTATATCGACCAGGACGTGCACCGCATCTGGGCGCCGATGACGGTCACCGCCATCGACAAGACCAGCGGCAAGTTCCGCACCCGCGAAGGCCTGTCCGCGCCGATGGGCCTGGGCTACGAATACCTGGACGGCGCGGCTGCCGGCAAGGTGCTCACCCCCAACGGCGTGGTGAACTACGGGTCGTCCTATGACATGAAGGAAGACGCCATTGCCGCGGCGAAGCAGGCGCAGGAAAAGCTGAAGGCGCCGTCGGTGAAGCCGGGCAAGTACGACCTGATCCTCGACCCGTCGCACACCTGGCTGACCATCCACGAATCGATCGGCCACCCGCTCGAACTCGACCGCGTGCTCGGTTACGAAGCCAACTACGCCGGCACCAGCTTCGCTACCCTGGACAAGCGCGAGCAGCACTTCCAGTACGGCAGCGAGCACGTCAACATCTTCGCCGACAAGACCCAACCGGGCAGCCTCGGCGCGGTCGCGTACGACGATGAAGGCGTGAAGTGCAAGCGCTGGGACCTGATCAGCAACGGCAAGCTGGTGGACTACCAGACCATCCGCGACCAGGCCCACATCCTCGGCAAGACCGAGTCCGATGGCTGCTGCTACGCCGACTCCTGGTCCAGCGTGCAGTTCCAGCGCATGGCCAACGTGTCGATGGCACCGGGCAAGACCCCGCTCAGCGTGTCCGACATGATCAAGGACGTGGAGAACGGCATCTACATCATCGGCGACGGCTCGTTCTCCATCGACCAGCAGCGCTACAACGCGCAGTTCGGTGGCCAGCTGTTCTACGAGATCAAGAACGGAAAGATCACCCGCATGCTGGAAGACGTGGCCTACCAGATCCGCACGCCGGAATTCTGGAACGCCTGCACCGCTGTGGCCGATGAGCGCGACTACCGCCTGGGCGGCTCGTTCTTCGACGGCAAGGGCCAACCGGGCCAGGTCTCGGCGGTCTCGCACGGTTCGTCCACCGCGCGCTTCAACGGCATCAACGTCATCAACACCGCACGCAGCCTCGGCTGACCGGTCAGGAGCCCTTACACCATGAGTATCTTCACCGAAGCCCAGGCCAAGGCCATCCTCGACAAGGTCATCGCCCTGTCCAAGGCCGATGAGTGCACCGCCGTGCTCGCCGGTTCCATCAACGGCAACATCCGTTTCGCGCTGAACAACGTCTCCACCAGCGGCATTGTCGACAACACCGAACTGGCCGTCACCGTGGCCTTCGGCAAGCGCGTGGGCACCGCCTCCATCAATGAATTCGACGATGCCGCGCTGGAACGCGTGGTACGCCGTGCCGAAGACCTGGCACGCCTGGCACCGGAGAACCCGGAATTCATGCCGGCCATCGGCAAGCAGACCTACCGCCCCAGCCCGACCTTCAGCGAATCCACCGCGGCCATCGACCCGGCGTTCCGCGCCAAGGTCGCCGCCGATTCCATCGCGCCGTGCCGTGGCAACGGCCTGATCGCCGCCGGCTTCCTGGAAGATGGCCAGGGCTTCTATGCCACGGCCAACAGCAACGGCAACTTCGGTTACCAGCGCAGCACCAGCTTCGATTACACCTGCACCGTACGCACCGAAGATGGTCGCGGTTCGGGCTGGGTCGGCCGCAACCTGAAGGACGCGGCGGACTTCAAGGCCGACCAGGACATCCGCATCGCCATGCGCAAGGCCACCGAATCGTCGGAAGCCAAGGCGTTGGAGCCGGGCAAGTACACCGTCATCCTCGAACCGGCCGCAGCCGCGGGCCTGATCAGCTTCATGATGAACTTCTTCAGCGCGCGCTCGGCCGATGAGGGCCGCAGCTTCCTGTCGAAGAAGGGCGGCGGCAACAAGCTGGGCGAGCAGGTCTACGACCCGCGCGTGAGCATGTATGCCGACCCGTGGCATGCCGAAGCCCCGGTGCTGCCGTGGGATGGCGAAGGCATGCCGCGCGAGCGCATGGCCATCATCGAAAACGGCAAGGTCGCCAACCTGGACTACTCGCGCTTCTGGGCGCAGAAGCAGGGCAAGACCGCCAAGGCCACGCCGGGCAACCTGCTGATGAGCGGCGGCGACAAGAGCACCGCTGAACTGGTGCGCGGCACCCAGAAGGGCATCCTGGTCACCCGCACCTGGTACATCCGCATGGTCGACCCGCAGACCGTGCTGCTGACCGGTCTCACCCGCGACGGCACCTTCTACATCGAGAACGGCCAGATCAAGCACCCGGTGAAGAACTTCCGCTTCAACGAATCGCCGGTGATCATGCTCAACAACATCGAGGAACTGGGCCGGCCGGTGCGCGTGGCTGGTGATGAATCGAGCTTCGTGATGATGATCCCGCCGATGAAGCTGCGCGATTTCACCTTCACCTCGCTGTCCGACGCGGTCTGATGGATCGCCGGGCCTGCCTGCGCTGGTTGGCCGCTGCCGCTTCGGCGGCGGCACTGCCAGCTTGGGCGCAGGCAGGCCCGCGCAGTTCGCGCTACGACTTCTGGTTCACCCGCCTGCAGTACGACTCCGGAGATTGGGACGTGGACGCGCGCATGCCGTCCAACCTGATCACCTCGCTGATCGACTACACCTCGCTGCGCGTGGACCCGCAGGAACACGTGGTGGCACTGGCCGACCCGCGCATGCTTCAAGCCCCGTTCTGCTACCTGGCCGGGCACACACTGGTGGAGTTCAACGCCGCCGAGCGGCAGAACTTCGTGCGCTACGTGCGCAACGGCGGGTTTGTCTTCGTCGACGACTGCAACCATGACATCGACGGACTGTTCGCCACCTCGTTCGAAGCGCAGATGGGCCGCCTGTTCGGTCCCAAAGCCCTGCAGAAGCTGCCCAACAGCCATGCGCTGTACCGCAGTTTCTTCCGCTTCCCAGACGGTCCGCCCGCCACCGGCTTCGAGCTCAACGGCTGGGGCGATGATCTGGTGCACGACTACCTGAAGGGCATCGAAGTCGATGGCCGCCTGGGCGTGCTCTACAGCAACAAGGATTACGGCTGCGAGTGGGACTACGACTGGCGCAACAAGCGTTTCCTGGCCGAAGACAACACCCGTTTCGGCGTCAACATCGTGATGTACGCGTTGAACAATTGATAGGACCTGCACGCCCATGACCACCCCCGACCTCGATTCCCTGCTGCCACGACTGGATGCGCTGCGCAGCGCCCTGGCCCACGCCGTGGTTGGCCAGCACACGGTGGTGGAGCAGCTGCTGATCGGCCTGCTGGCCGGTGGCCACTGTCTGCTGGAAGGCGCACCCGGCCTGGGCAAGACCCTGCTGGTGCGCTCGCTGGGGCAGGCACTGGAACTGCAGTTCCGGCGCGTGCAGTTCACCCCCGACCTGATGCCCAGCGACATCCTCGGCACCGAGCTGCTGGAGGAAGACCACGGCACCGGCCATCGCCATTTCCGCTTCCAGCAGGGCCCGATCTTCACGAATCTGCTGCTGGCCGACGAACTCAACCGCACCCCGCCCAAGACCCAGGCGGCGCTGCTGGAAGCGATGCAGGAACGCACGGTCAGCCATGCAGGCACCACGCGCGCGCTGCCCGCGCCGTTCTTCGTGCTGGCCACGCTGAACCCGATCGAACAGGCCGGTACCTACCCGCTGCCGGAAGCGCAGCTGGACCGCTTCCTGCTGCACGTGCTGGTGGATTACCCCAGCGAAGACGAGGAACGGCAGATCATCGAACAGACCACCGGCGGTACCACCGGGGCGGTGCCGAAGGTGATGGACGCCGAGGCGGTGATTGCGCTGCAGGCCGCAGTACGGCAGGTGCATGTCAGCCCCGACGTACTGGCCTGGATCACCCGCCTGGTACGCGCCAGCCGCCCAGGCGACGGCGCACCGGCCGCCATCAACCAGTGGGTGAAGTGGGGTACCGGCCCACGTGCCGGGCAGTCGCTGGTACTGGCCGCCAAGGCGCGCGCCCTGCTGCAGGGCCGCTTCGCCGCCACCCGCGAGGACGTGCAGGCACTGGCTGCACCGGTGATGCGCCATCGCTTGCTGCTGTCCTTCGCCGCCGAAGCCGAACAGAAGCGGGCCGACGACGTGGTCGCCGCCCTGCTGCAGGCCGTGCCGTTCCCGGGTTGAAGCACACGTGAGCACCGGCACGCCGCTGACCCTGCCACCGGAACTGCGCGCGCGCCTGCGCACGCTGCGGCTGCGGCCGCGCTTGGCCAGTGGCGCACGCGGCATCGGCCAGCACGCCAGCTGCAGCCGCGGTGCCGGCCTGGAGTTCGCGCAGTACCGCGCTTACGAGCCGGGTGACGAACTGCGCCAGATCGACTGGAAGCTGTACGCGCGCTCGGACCGCTTCTTCGTGCGCGAATCCGAACGCGAGAGCCCGATCACCGTCTGGCTGCTGCTGGACGCCACCGCCTCGGCTGGCCAGGCCGACCGCGCGGCGCCGCAGCGCACCCGCCTTGACCACATGCGCGGGCTCGCCGCCTGCGTGGTCGAACTGGCCCTGCAGCAGGGCGATCGTTTCGGCCTGCTGGCCATCAATGGCGATGGCCTGCAGCTGGTACCGGCCGGCAACGGCGCGCGCCAGCGTGACCGCGTGCACCTGCAGCTGCATGCCCTGCAGGCGGTTGGTGGCTGGCCAGCCACCAACCGCCTGCGCCCGCTTTGGGAGCGCGTGCGCCCGGGCGATCTGCTGCTGGCCATCGGCGATGGTTTCGACGAAGCCGGCATCACGCTGCTGGAGCAGCTTGCCAGCGCGCGCCGTGAGGTGATGCTGCTGCAGGTGCTGACCGCCGAAGAACGTGACTTCCCGTTCGATGCCGGCCACCGCTTCCGCGATCCGGAAACCGGCGAGGAACTGCTGGGCGATGGCGCTGCCATCCGCGCCGACTACCTGCAGCGCTTCGCCGCCGCGCGTAGTGCGCTGCAATCGCGCCTGCAGGCCAGCGGCATTGCCAGTGCCACCGGCTGGCTCGACCAGCCGCTGGACCAGCCGCTGCAGGCGCTGTTCGGGCGCGGGGGCGGCGCATGAACCTGTTGTTTCCGCTGGGCCTGGCGGCGCTGGCGGCATGGCTGTTGCCGCTGCTGATCCACCTGGCCCGCCGCCATCCCTACACGCCGCTGGATTTCGCGGCACTGCGCTGGCTGCGCACGCAGATCCGCCCACGCCAGCGCATCCGCTTCGATGATTGGCCGCTGCTGCTGGTACGCCTGCTGCTGCTGGCCGCGCTGGCACTGCTGCTGGCACGCCCGGTTCTGAGTGACGGTGCGCCATCGCCCAGCACGTGGACCGTGGTGGCCCCCGGGCTGGATGCCGGCGCACTGCGCGGCAGCAGCGAAGACGGCCGCTGGCATTGGCTGGCACCGGGCTTTCCGTCCATTGACCAACCGGCGCCCAGCACACCCGCGCCGCTGCCCAGCCTGCTGCGCGAACTGGATGCGCAGCTGCCTGCCGGCACCGCGCTGACCGTGCATGTGCCCGATCCGCTGCCCGGCCTGGACGGTGCGCGCCTGCAGCTGTCGCGACCGGTGCAGTGGCAGCCGCATGCGGTGGTACCCACCCATGCCCAAGCTTCCGTGCCGGCACTGCGCCTGCGCGTGAGCGCCGATGCACCTGCCAGTGCCCGACAGTGGGTCGGCGCGCTGCAGCGCGCGTGGAGCACCCAGCCAGCATCCGCCGAGCTGCCTGCCAACACGCTGCCCGCACGCGGTGAGATCGCCGCATGGGGCCGTACCAGTGCCCTGCCGGCCGGCTGGCAGGCCTGGCTGCGGGCTGGTGGCAGCGTCATCACCGCCGCCGCGCCTGCGCCACAGGCCAGCGTGCTGCTGCGCAGTGCCGAAGGCGCACCGCTGCTGTGGCAGCAGCGCGTCGGCCGGGGCCGCCTGCTGTCACTGCCCGGCGAATGGAATGCGGCCCACAACAGCGCCCTGCGCGATGCACGCCTGCCGCAGGCGCTGCTGCTGGCCCTGCAACCGCCTGCGCCACCACGGCTGGGCAATGCGCAGGACCAGGCCCCGCAGCAGGCGGTACTGCCTGCGATGACCCCCGCACCGCGCGAGCTGCCCCCATGGCTGCTGCTGGCCATCGTGCTGCTGTTCGCGCTGGAACGCGGCATGGCCAGCCGCATGGCACGGAGGCCGGCATGAACGCGCTGCAGCGCATCTGGCAACGCGCACGCCGCCGCCGCGCCAGCATCACCCTGCTGCTCGGCCTGCCATGGGCACTGGCTGCCACTGCGCTGGCCCTGCGCCTGGCCGGGTTTGATGTTGCCTGCGTGGTTGCCACGTTGGCGTTGCTCGTCTGCGCGGGCATGGCGGTGGCAAGCGCACGCCGCCTGGACCGGCGTTGGCTGCAGCGCCAGCTCGATGGCAGCGGGTGCAGCGAGGACAGCGCCGATCTGCTGTTTGCCGACGCCACCGGCTTCAACCCGCTGCAGCAGCGCCAGCGCGCGCATGTGCTGGCCACGCTGGAACGCACGATGCCGGACCTGCGGCCGCGCTGGCCGCGCGCCGCACTCGCACTGTGCTGGGTCGGCGGGCTGGCCGTCACCCTGCTGGCACTGGGTTGGCCGCGCAGTACCGGCGTGCCTGCAACCGTCGGTACGGCGGCGACGGCACCCACCACTGCGGCCGGACCGCTGCAGCTGCAGGCGACCCGCCTGCAGATCGATGCACCGGCCTACACCGGGCAGGCCACGCTCAGCCAGAATGCGCTGGATGCCAAGGTGGCGGCTGACAGTCGCCTGTCGTGGTCGCTGCGGTTCGACCGCGCGCCCCGCAAGGCCTGGCTGCAGTTCCACGACGGGCGGCAACTGCCGCTGCGCGAGCATGACGGCCGGTGGCAGGCGCAGGACCTGGCGCGCGCGCCGGTGCTGTACCGCGTGGCAAGCGAGCCCGCCCTGGCCAGTACCCGCTTGTACCGCCTGGACGTGGTGGCCGACCGCGCGCCAAGCGTGCGCGTGCTGGAACCCGCGGCCAGCCTGGTACTGGGCACGCCTGGGCAACGGCAGTGGACGCTGCGCTTCGAAGCCAGCGATGACCATGGCGTGGCCGCGCAGGCGAAGCTGTCGATCACCACCACCCAGGGCAGCGGTGAGAACATCACCTTCGTCCAGCGCAGCGTCACCCTCACCGGCAGCGGCGAACCCACCGCGCGGCGCTTCGCCCACACCCTGGATCTTGCCGCACTGGGCGCGCAGCCCGGCAACGATGTCATCGCCCAGCTGGAAGTACACGACAACCATGCACCCAACGCGCAGACCGGGCGCAGCAGCAGCGTGATCCTGCGCCTGCCAACCACCGAGGTGGCGCTGGGCGCGGAACTGGAAGGCCGCATCAAGAAGACCCTGCCCGCCTACTTCCGCAGCCAGCGGCAGATCATCATCGATGCCGAGGCGCTCACCCGCCAGCGCCGCAGCCTGGCCGCCGATGACTTCATCAAGCGCAGCGATGCCATCGGCGTCGACCAGCGCATCCTGCGCCTGCGCTACGGCCAGTTCCTTGGCGAGGAAAGCGAAGGTGGAGCGAAGCCGCCGCCGACCAGCGACCTGCCCACCAGCGATGCACCCACGGCGGATGCGCACGATCACGACGACGACGACCACGGACATGACCATGGCGGGAGCGCCGCAGACGCCGCTACGCCACAGGTCTTCGGCAGCGCCACCGACGTGCTCTCCGAATACGGCCACACCCACGACCATGCCGAAGCGGCCACCCTGCTTGATCCACAGACGCGCGCCACGCTGAAGGCCGCGCTGGACCAGATGTGGTCGGCCGAAGGCGAGCTGCGCCAGGGCCGGCCGGAACAGGCGCTGCCCTTCGCCTACAAGGCACTGGGCTTCATCAAACAGGTCCAGCAGGCCGAGCGCATCTACCTGGCCCGCGTCGGCCCGGAACTGCCGCCCATCGATGAAGGCCGACGGCTGGGCGGTGACCGCGCTGGCCTGGCCAGCCGCGAGCTGCCCTTGGCGGCACGCACGCCACCCGACCCAGCCATCGTCGAAGCATGGCAGCGGCTGGGGGAGAGCGATGGCACGCCCGATCTCGATGCGCTGGCCGGTTGGCAGCAACGCAACGCCGCCGTCCTGCCCGATGCGCTGGAGCTGGCCGCCGCCATCGAGCAGCTGCGCATCGAACCGGGCTGCAGCGAGTGCCGCCAGCATCTGCGCGCGCAACTGTGGCGCGCCCTGCAGCGACCGCTGCCACAGGTGATGCGACGCACGGCCACCGATGCGATGGGCCAACGCTATCTCGATGCGCTGGAGGCACAACCATGAGCGCCCCTGCCGTGAACCTGTGGTTGGGCATTGGCCTGGCGGCCATCGTCATCATCGCCAGCGCGCTGCAGCTGCGCGCGCCCACCGCGCATCGCGGCCGGCGCATGGCACGGCTGGGCCTGCAGGCCATCGTGGCCGCGCTGCTGTATTTCTGCCTGCTGCCGCCCAGCCAGCAGCGGCCTGCGGGCGGCGTGGTGGTGCTCACGGCGGATGCGGCCGCAGCCGGT
>NZ_JBNNHG010000129.1:0-10953 GCF_050268705.1 Stenotrophomonas sp. NPDC077659
AATCATCCTTCCTGCAGGCGCCTTCACAAGATACCTGCGCATACTTTCAAAGATCAGGGGAAGAGGCCTCAGCGCCATTCCCGTGTGCTGCGAAGTTTCCTTCGTAGCGAGCCGCCCATTATAGCCGGCCTTTCCGCCTCGTCAACACCTTTTTCAAGGTCGTCTCACCGGAGTGGACGTTGTTGCCGATGCCGCTTCGTCGTTGGACCCGAGGGTCTTTCGTCGTTGCGAGCCGCCTATTATGCCGGACTTTTCGAGTCCGTCAACACCTTCGTTCGATCATCTCGTCCGCCGGTGTGGCGTCGCTGTTGGCGGGTGACTTCCGGAGAAGTTGCCGCGCCGCAGCAAGGGAGCGAATTCTAGAGATCCTGTCGGATTCGTCAACTGTTTTTTTCAACAGGATGACAGCGGCGTTGCCCGCGCGTTGCGCGGTCAACGCCGCAGGCGCTATGTATGTACGGATGCATAGAGAAGAGACAACGATGGGCACGCAGGTTCGACAGGTGTGGTGGCGCGATCTTTCGGTGCCGGCGATCGTTGCTGGCTTCATCACGGTGCTGGTGGGCTTTGCCAGTTCGGCGGTGATCGTGTTCCAGGCCGCACAGGCCGTCGGTGCCGACCAGGCGCAGATCGCCTCTTGGATGTGGGCGCTTGGACTGGGCATGGGCGTCACCTGTCTTGGTCTCTCGCTGCGCTACCGGGTGCCCGTGGTCACCGCCTGGTCGACCCCGGGTGCGGCAATGCTCGTGGTCGGTGCCGGCGGCGCGTCGCTGTCCGAAGCCACTGGTGCCTTCCTGCTCGCTGCGGTGCTGGGCATGATGGCTGGCTTCTCCGGCATCTTTGCCCGGCTGATGCAGCGGGTGCCGATGGCGCTGGCTGCCGGCATGCTGGCCGGGGTGCTGCTGCGTTTCGGTCTGGACGTGTTCGTGGCCATGAACACCCAGATGCTGCTGGCGCTGGTGATGTTTGCTACCTGGCTGGCCGGACGCCGGCTGTTTCCGCGCTATGCGGTGATCGCCACCCTGCTGGTCGGCATCATCGTCGCCGCCAGCCGTGGGCTGCTGCACGCACAGGACCTGCACCTGCAGCTGGCCACACCCCAGTGGGTGACGCCGTCGCTGTCCTGGCAGGCGGTGGCCAGCATCGCCCTGCCCCTGTTCGTGGTCACCATGGCCTCGCAGAACATTCCCGGCGTCGCGGTCATGCGCGCCTCCGGCTACAGCGCGCCCATCTCGCCGGTGATCGGCTGGATCGGGGTGGTCAATACGCTGCTGGCGCCCTTCGGCGCCTATGCATTGAACCTGGCGGCGATCACCGCGGCAATCTGCATGGGCCGCGACGCCCATGAGAATCCTGCCCGCCGCTACACCGCAGCGATGGCGGCCGGCGCCTTCTACATCCTGATCGGGCTGTTCGGGGCGACGGTGGCGGCGCTGTTCGCCGCCTTCCCCAGGGAACTGGTGGCCTGCGTGGCCGGTATCGCCCTGTTCGGCACCATCGGCAACAGCCTGGCCAGCGCCCTGGCCGTGGAACGCGACCGTGAGGCGGCGCTGGTCACCTTCCTGGTCACCGCCTCCGGCGTATCACTGGCGGGTATCGGCTCGGCCTTCTGGGGCCTGGTGGCCGGCTCACTGTGCCTGCTGGTCCTGCGGCCGCGCACGACGACCTGATGGGCCAGTGATGCGACCGCAGGACGCCCGTACCAGCGCTGCAGTGCTTACAGCGGTGCTGAGGACAGCACCTGCACCAGTACATGGCGACCGCCGGGGGCCACCGTGATGACATCGGGGCCGGCGTTGGCCGCCTCCAGACAGACGTAGTCGCGCCAGCCGTCACCGACGTCGGCCATTTTCGCTGCCGCGTCAGCGCCGGGGTTCCAGGCCACCAGCGCGCGGCTGCCTTCGGTGCGCAGTTCGATGCGGCGCTTGAGCACCGGGTCGCGCAGCACGTAGCGGCCACCGGCCGGGCTGTAGATGCGGTCGCTGCGGCCAGGATCGCGCGGGTCGCGCAGTGACCACGGTCCCTGCTGGCGGCGGGTCTGGGCGTAGTTCTCGTACTTGTCCTGGTAGGTCACTCCGTCCACGCCGTCCACCTCGACGCGGGTGGCATCGCCCACGCGGAAGTAGTTGTGCAGGGCCTGGGTGAAGCTGGCCGGGGCGCTGCCGATGTTTTCGGTGACCAGCTGCTGGCGCAGCTCGCGGCCCACCCGCACGGTCATGGTCAGGCGCAGGCCGAGATCCTGCAGGGCCAGCGGGGCGAGGGTCAGCTCGATGCCGCCGTCATCCAACCGGCGCGCCTGCTGCAGTTCCCACGGCAGGGTGCGGACGAAGCCGTGCGCCGGCACATCATTGCCCTGGCCCTGGCGGCCGAAATACGGCCAGCACACCGGGCTGCCGCCACGGATCGGCGTGGGCAGCTCGGCACGCGTGGGCGAAAGCCACATCACATCGGGCTGGCCCTTGGGCACGAAGGACAGCAGCTGGCCGCCGAACACGCTGATGGCGGCCGTCGCCTCGGGGGTTTCCACCAGCCAGGCATCGAGTCCCTGGAACTGGCCGCTGCTGACACCTTGGATCTGTTGCACGGTGGATCGACTCCGTATGGCCGGCGACTGCGCGGCACTGTAGTTGGCGGGAAGGCTGAAGCGGGTGGGCGTGGCCGGGGTACGCGGTTCGGCCTGCAGGGTGCGCAGGATGCGCTGGCCGGGGCGGCCATCGGCGTTGGCCCAGCCCAGGCGGCGCTGCTCGACCTGGATGGCGCGACGGCTGGCAGTGCCGATCATGCCATCGGCGCTGCCGATATCGTGGCCGCGGCCAAGCAGCAGGGTCTGCAGCTGGCGGCGCTCGTCGCGGCCCAGGCCCGGGTCATCGGTGGGCCAGGGCGTGGCCAGGCCGTTGCCGCCGCGCAGCCGGTCGGCCAGCGTGGCGATGGCCAGCGCGTAGCTTTCGGCGGCGTTGTAGCTGTAGATCGCATCGTAGTTGCGGAACACCAGCAGCGCAGGCCCCTTGCTGCCGGCGGGCAGCAGCAGGGCCGCGCGGGCGTCGGTCGGCAGCCCCTGCGGTGCAAGGGCGCTGCCGTCCAGGGCGGTGATGCCCAGGGCGCGCCACTCGGCCAGCGCACGCCGCTGGGTGCGACCGGCCAGGCTGGTCTTGAAGCCCTCGGGGATGCGGACTTCCATGCCCCACGGTTCACCGCTGTTCCAACCGGCACGCTTGAGATAGTTGGCGGTGGAGGCCAGCGCATCGGGGATGCTGCCCACCAGATCGCGGCGGCCATCGCCATCACCGTCGACGGCGATACGCGCATAGGTGCTGGGCATGAACTGGGTGTGGCCGAAGGCACCGGCCCACGAGCCGGTCAGACCCTGCGCCTGCAGATCACCCTGGTCGATCAGTTTGACCAGGGCCAGCAGTTCGCCGCGGAAAAAGGACTGGCGCCGACCGGCACAGGACAGCGTGGCCAGCGACTGCAGCAGCGGGCGCTTGCCGAACACGCGCCCGTAGTCACTTTCCACGCCCCAGACGGCGACGATGGTGGCGGGATCGACGCCGTACTGCGCCGATACCCGCTGCAGCAGATCACGATGCTGCTGCAGCATCGCGCGGCCGTCGTCCACACGGGGGCGATCAACCAGTGCAGCCAGGTAATCCCAGATGGGCGTGGTGAATTCTGGCTGCGCATCCAGCAGCGGCAGCACCGTGGGGTCAGGCTGCAGGCCAGCGGTGATCGCGTTGAAGCGATCCGCGGCGATGCCCTGCCTGCTGGCGGTGGCCTGCAGCTGCGTCATGCAGCGGGCGAACGCCGGATCAGCGGCAGGCGCGGGTTGCACCGTCGACGGCGCAGCCAGCACGGCGGCCAGGCCGAGCGTGGTCAGGATGGGCATGGCGTCCTCCGTGTTGCCGGTGCTGGAGCCATGGTAGCGCGGGTGGTGATGCGCCGCCGGGCATGGCCCGGCGCGACCGTCATGGGGGGGAGGCGCGCAGCAGGCGCAGGCCGTAGGCCGGATCGGAGGCATTCCAGTGGGCGACGATTTCCAGCCCGGCCTGCTGCAGCAGATGGTTGAAGCTGGCGTCGGTGTACTTGTGGCTGTACTCGACCCGGATCGGTTCGCCGGCCTGGAAGTGGAAGGTCTGCCCGTCCAAGTGCACATCCTGCTCGCGCTGGCTGACCAGATCGGTTTCGATGCGCAGCCGCGCGGTGCTGTAGCGCGCCTGGTGGCGGAAGCCATCGAGGTCGAAGTCGCTGCCCACTTCGCGGTTGAGGCGGGCCAGCAGGTTGAGCGTAAAGGCCGCCGTGATGCCATCGGCATCGTTGTAGGCGGCTTCGATCAATGCCGGGTCCTTGTGCAGATCGATGCCGACCAGTGCCAGGCCGTCATCGCCCATGGTCTGGCGCATCGCGCGCAGCAGGGCGATGGCCTCTTCACCGGCAAAATTGCCGAGGGTGGAGCCGGGGAAGAACAGCAGGCGCCGCGTCGCCGCACGTGCAGGCACAGGTACCTGCACCGGACGGGTGAAGTCGGCGCAGACTGGCAGCATTTCCACCTGCGGGAGTGCCGGGGCCAGGTGGTCGATACTGGACAGCAGCGCGGCGCGCGAGATCTCGATGGGGGTATAGGCCACCGGATCGTTCAGGGCGGCAAGCAGGCGTGCGGTCTTGCGCCCGCTGCCGCTGCCCAGTTCGACTACATGGGCGTGGCTGCCCACGGCGCGCGCGATGTCCGGCAGCACCCGGTCCAGCAGGGCCAGTTCGGTGCGCGTGGGGTAGTACTCGGGCGTATGGGTGATCTGCTCGAACAGGCGCGAACCGCGCGCATCGTAGAAGTACTTGGAGGGCAGCTGGCGCGCGGCGCGCGAGAGGCCGGCCACGGCATCGGCCAGGACCTGCTGGCGGCCGGGGGTGAGGTCGGTCAGCGCCTGCAGCGCGTCCTGTACGGTACTCATGGAAGATCCCTCGCCAGGCGCACGCCGGAAAACTGCCAGCGCGCCGGTGGCATGAAGAAGTTGCGGTAACTGCTGCGTACGTGGCCGCGCGGGGTGGCGCAGCTGCCGCCGCGCAGCACCCACTGGCCACACATGAATTTGCCGTTGTACTCGCCCAGATTGCCGCCGAATGGCTGGAAGCCGGGATACGCGCCATAGGCGCTGCAGGTCCATTCCCAGACATCGCCGAACAGCTGGCGCAGGCCGCTGCCCTGCCCCGCATGCGGGTGCAGTTGGTCGTCATCGGCGAAGTGGCCGTTGAGCGGCTGCGTGGCGGCGGCCGCTTCCCATTCGAACTCGGTGGGCAGGCGTGCCCCATGCCAGCGGGCGCAGGCGTCGGCTTCGTAATAGCTGAGGTGGCAGACCGGTGCGTGGGGATCGAGCGCACGCCAGCCGCCGAGGGTGTACTCGCGCTGCAGGTCGTCATGCCAGTACAGCGGGTGCTGCCAGCCTTCGGTCTCGCACAGCGCCCAGCCTTCGCTGAGCCACCAGCGCGGGTCGCGATAGCCGCCGGCGTCGACGAAGACGCGGTACTCGCCATTGCTGAGTGGGCGCTCCGCGATGGCGTGTGCGGGCATCAGCACACGGTGGGGCGGCGATTCGTTGTCGTAGGCGAAGGCGGCGTGCTGCGGCCAGCGCGCTGCGCCGACGGTGATGATGCGTTCATCCTGCGCGACCCACCCCTGTGCGCTGGCCACGCTGTTGATCGCCGCCAGGTCTTCGCGATAGGCCGGCTGCAGCGGATTGCACCACAGCGCGTGCTTGATGTCGGTCAGCAGCAGTTCCTGGTGCTGCTGTTCATGCTGCAGGCCCAACTGCAGGTGCTGCAGCGCTTCTTCGCCGAGTTCGCCGAGATCGCCATCGACCAGGCGTGCCAGCACCTGTTCGTCGACGTGCCGGCGATAGTCGCGCACCTGCTGCAGGCTGGGCCGCGACAGCAGGCCACGGCGCGGTCGTGCATGGGCCGGGCCGAGGCTCTTGTAGTAGCTGTTGAACAGGAAATCCCAGGCCGGATCCCACGGCGTGTGGCCCGGTACGCTGGCCAGCACGAAGCGTTCGAAGAACCAGGTGGTGTGGGCCAGGTGCCACTTCGCCGGGCTGGCATCGTCCATGCTCTGCAGCATTGCGTCTTCGGCGCTGAGCGGTGCGGCCAGCTGCTGGCTGCGCCCGCGTACGTGGGCGAAGCGGGCGGCCAGTTCACGCTGCGGGGCAGCGACGGCGAGGGTTGCGCTGTCCATGGGCCCAGCTTCGGCTGCCCTGGGTGAGCGCAATGTCATTGCATGAGGTCAGCGCATTCACATCGGCACTGGGCGGCGGCGCCCGCTCAGACTGCGTCGAGGTAGTACCAGCGGTTGTCGATGCGCAGGAAGCGGCTGTGCTCGGTCATCCGCACCGCGCTGCCGCCGCCGATGCGGTAGCGGGCGGTGAAGCGGACTTCGGCGCTGTCCGGGCCGGTAACGGTGTGTTCGTTCACGGCCAGGCCCAGCCAGTGGGTGCGCTGGCCCGGTGCCTCGTCCAGCGAAAGCTCGGCCGGGCGGGTGTCCGGGTACCAGGTCCGGCGCAGATAGTCGGGCAGCTGGCGCACGTAGGCGCTGTAGCGCGACCGCATCAGGCGTTCGGCGTCCGGTGCGGCTTCACCGGCGTGGTAACGGCCGCAGCAGGCGGCGTAATCGGCGGGCAGGCCGCAGGGGCAGGGATCGGCAGGTGTGCGGGTCATGCCGGTATTGTCGCGCGGGACGCGGCCAGCATCCATCGGCGATGAGCGTATGCTGTCGCGCCCCCACCTTGATTGACCGCCGTGCTGGAACTGGTTCCCCCCGAGTTGTGGTGGTTGGTGGTGATCGCCTTCATCGCCGGGCTGGTCGATGCGGCCGTAGGCGGCGGCGGGCTGGTACAGTTGCCCGGCCTGTTCACAGTGCTGCCGCAACAGACCCCGGCGATGCTGTTTGGCACCAACAAGTTCAGTTCGATGTTCGGCACCGGCGCGGCGGCCTGGCGTTATGCGCGCAACGTGCGCTTCCCGTGGAAACCGGTGCTGTTCGCGGCCGGCACGGCCTTCATCTTCTCCTTCGCTGGTGCCACGGCGGTCAGCCTGCTGCCCAAGGACGCGGTGCGCCCGCTGGTGCTGGTACTGCTGGTGGCGATGCTGGGTTACACGCTGTGGAAGAAGGATTTCGGTGCGCTGCACCGGCCGCAGGAAATCGGCCGCCGCGAGCTGGCGATCGCCCTGGCCATCGGTGCGGCGATCGGCTTCTACGACGGCTTCTTCGGGCCAGGCACAGGCAGCTTCCTGATTTTCCTGTTCGTGCGCTTCTTCGGCCTGGATTTCCTGCGCGCCTCGGCGGCGTCGAAGGTGGTTAACCTGGCGACGAACGTGGCGGCGATCTCGTTCTTCATCCCCACCGGCAACCTCCTGTGGCTGTTCGCGCTGCCAATGGCGGTGGCCAACATCTTCGGATCGGTGGTGGGCACGCGGCTGGCGCTGAAGGGCGGCACGCCGTTCATCCGCAAGCTGTTTGTGGGCCTGGTGGTGGTGCTGATCGCGCGGATGGCGTGGGATACGTTCCGCGGCGCGTAAATGCGCGACATGATCTGGTAGGTGCCAACCTTGGTTGGCACGCTGTTGCCGGTCGCGCAGAGCAGCCGAGCATGGCTCGGCTCTACAGGGGATTGCCGGTTGCGGTAGTGCCGGCCGCTGGCCGGCATTTCGATTCAACGGGCCCTCTCAGGCCTCGGCTTCTTCCGGTTCGTTGGCCTGCTGGCGGCTGCGCTCGGGCAGCTTCAGGCGCTTGCCTTCCTCGTCGTACTCGATGAGCAGGACGCCCGAATCGTGGCGGCCGCTGATCTCGACGAAGCAGGCGCCACCGATGAACGGCTCCAGCGTCATCACCGACTTCAGCGGGGTGGCCACCACCATCTGGAAACCGAAGTTGTCGAAGATGTTCATCGCCAGCGCGGTGAACTCGTTATCGGCCTTGTCGAAGGCTTCGTCGAGCACGACGGCGGCGTAGCTGGGCAGCTGGCTGTCGGCACCGCCAAGCTGGTAGCGCAGCGCCGCAGCCAGGCAGGTGGTGGCCAGCTTCTGCCGCTGGCCGCCGGACTTGCCGGCGCCGCTGCGGTAGATCTCGACCTGCTGGCGCGTTTCCGCATCCAGCTCCACGCCGATGAACTCCACGTGCATGCGCACGTCGAGCACCAGCTCGCGCCAGCGCTTGTCCTCGCCTTCCTGCGAACCGAGGCGGTTGACCAGCTGGCGCAGCACGGTGAACTGCGATTCGGCCAGCTCGCGCTGTTCGGTCTGCTGCTGCGAGAGCACCTCGCGCAGCTGCAGGTGGAACTCGCCCACTTCCGGCAGGCGGCGGTCGCTGAGTTCGATGGTCAGCAGGGTGCCGCGGTTGAACGGCACCTGTTCCAGGCTGGCGTTGACCTCGTCCAGGCGCTGGCCGATGGACTTGCGGGCCTCGGCACTGTGCCGCTGCAGGGCCAGCAGGTTGTTCTTGCTCTGGTTCTGCAGCAGGTCGAAGAAGCGTTCTTCGTGCTGCGGCAGGCCGTCGCGTTCCAGGCGTTCAAGCCGGGCGAGGAAATCCTCGGCCGAGGCCACCGAGACGGTGAAATCGCCCGACTCCTCCGGCCACTGCTGGATGAAGCGGCGGAAGCAGCCCAGCAGCAGGTTCTCGACGCGGTTGACGTCCTGCTGCGAAGACGACAGCTGCTCGTTCAGCGCGTTGCTGACCTGGCGCATGTGCGCTTCCAGCGTTTCCAGGCTGAGCGGGCCCTGCTCCTGCAGGCGCTCGGCCAGTCCGGCTTCCTGGTCTTCGGCCAGCGCCGGCAGCACCAGTGCGCGGCTCTGCTGGCGGGCACGGTCCAGGCGGTCGCGTTCGCGCACCAGCTGGCCGCGCTCGACGCGGGTGTCTTCATAGGTGCGGCGGGCCTGCTCGATATCGGCGCGCACGGCGTCGATCTGCTTGGCCAAGCGGGCCAGGTCGGCGTTGCCTTCGCGCAGATCGCGCAGGGTGGCTTCGATGTCGGCCAGGCGCTGTTGCGGCGCAGCCACGTCGATTTCGTTCCACTGGATGCCGATCAGTTCGTGGCAGGCCAGGCGGCGTTCGTTGTCGCGGTCACGCTGGCCGCGCAGGCTGGCGATATCGGTATCGCAGCTGGCGATGCGCTTGGCCAGTTCCTGCGCTTCGCGCTCGAACACCACCAGCTTGTCGCGGTTGTTGAAGCCCAGGATCCAGCGGCGGCGGTCGTTCACCGCGCTGCGGTCGTCCTTCTCGAAACGGTCGCCCGGGTGCTTGACCTGGCCTTCACGGGTAATGCCGCGGTCGACGTTGCGCAGCTGCTTGGCATCGACGCACTCGTAGTCGAAGCGCTTGCCCAGCTCGCGGCGCAGCCAGCTTTCGAAGGCATGGTCGCGCAGCTCCAGCTTGTGCAGCAGCGAACGCGCCGACGGCTCACGGGCAAACGCGTCGTCATTGCGGCGCACGCGGTAGTAGGTGAAGCGCATGCCGAGGTGGGTGCGGTTCACCCAGTCGGCCACCTCGTTGTAGTGCTTGTCGTCGACCAGCAGCGACTGCGCGAAGCCACCCAGCACGCGTTCGATGGCGCCCTGCCAGTTCTGCTCTTCGCTGCGCACCTGGATGAGTTCGCCAACGAAGGGCAGCGCGGCTTCGGAAATGCCGGTCTCTTCGGCCAGGCGTGCGCGCAGCTTCTGCATCGGTGCTGGAATGCTGGACGGCGTGCGCTGCATCGCTTCCAGCTCGCCACGCACTTCGCCGAAGCGACGTTCATCATCGCGCTTGCCACCGAGGCGCTCGCTGATGGCATCGTCCAGCGCTGCCGAAGCGCGCTGGCGGTCCTGCAGCTCGTTCTGCGCGCGTTCGACCAGTTCGGAGAAACCGTGCGCGTCTTCCGGCAGCTCAGCCTGCAGGTGGCGCGCGGCCTCGCGGGCCTGCGCCTGCTTGGCCAAGCGGCGGTCACGCTCGGCTTCGGCGCGGCCCTGCTCGCGTTCCAGTTCCTCGATGCGTTCACCGCCCTGCTGGCGGCGCTGCAGTTCCAGCTCGGCCAGGCGTTCGGTGTGGTTGTCCAGCGCCGCACGGCGCTGCGCTTCTTCGCCCAGCAGGCCACGGTCGCGCACGTCCATCTCGCGCAGGCGAGCTTCGATCAGCAGCTGGCGGCGGCTTTCGCGGAAGCTGTCGATGCCCAGCTTCAGGGTCTCGTCATCGCCGCGCTGGCGATGCATGTCCTTCAGTTCGGCGTAGTGCGCGCGCGCCGGCAGCAGGGTTTCGACCTGGCGGCGGGCGGTGACCACCGCCTGGTGCGCGCCATCGAGCTCGGCGAAGTCGCTGACCAGACGCTCGGCAGCATCGAAGGTGCGCGGCGTGTCCAGCATGAAGTCGCGCAGGAAGACGTTGAGGTCGCCCAGGTTCTTCGCCGACTGCGTCTTGTGCAGCAGGCGCAGCGCCATCTCGTTGTCGATGCCCAGCAGGTGGCGGAAGCGTTCGGCGTAGCCGGAGAACGTATCGAAGTGGTGGATGTCGGCCAGCTTCTGCTTCAGCTTGCGCAGGTCCAGGTCGAAGCCGCCCAGGTCCTTGGCAATGTCGAACGGTCGCTCGGCGATCATGTAGTGCTTGCGCACATCACCGGCCGAGGTGCCGCTGCCGGAGATCCACAGCAGGCGCACCAGGCACACCACGCGGCCATCGCCAGCCCGATATTCCAGCACCAGTGCGGTCCAGGTGGCGCCCTTGCGCAGGTACTGGGTGGCGATTTCGCCAGTGCCACTGTCCTGCTGGTCGGCCCACGCGCCACGCACGTAGGACACAAGGTTGCGGTCGCGGCCACTGCGCTCGGCTTCGCGCGCGGCGGCGTTGAAGTCGACGATGGCCGGCGGCGTCAGCAGCGCGGACATGGCATCGAGCAGGGTCGACTTGCCCGAGCCGGAACGGCCGACGAACATCTCGCCGCCATC
>NZ_JBNNHG010000130.1:0-10928 GCF_050268705.1 Stenotrophomonas sp. NPDC077659
GACGCGCTGCGCGATGCCGCGCAGGCTGAGGCCAGGGAGAAGGGCCAGACCTTCGAGGAATACAAGGCCGAACTGGCCGCGGCGATGGCGGCGAAGAAGAACAGCTGATCGCGCCGAATCTGTAGAGCCGAGCCATGCTCGGCTTGCCGTGCGTAGCACGGTGGAAAAGCAGCCGAGCATGGCTCGGCTCTACAACATGGGGAAAGGGCGGATCCTTGCGGATCCGCCCCTCTGCTCATTTCGCCGCCGGTGCCGCGCTGGCCTGCCAGCCGCACATCTGGCCCTGGTTCTGCTGCTTCAGCCACTCGTTGACCGGGCTGAAGTATTCGATCATCGGGCCCGCATCGAGCTTGTCGCTGCCGGTCAGTTCCTTCAGCGTCGTCTGCCAAGGCTGGCTGGCACCCTTGCTCAGCATCGCCCAGTACTTCTGGCCAGCTTCCTTGTTGCCGTAGAAGGTGCACTCGTGCAGTGGCCCCTTGTAGCCGGCCGCATCGCACAGGCCCTTGTAGAACTGGAACTGCAGGATGCGCGCCAGGAAGTAGCGGGTATAGGGGGTGTTGCCCGGCACGTGGTACTTCGCGCCCGGATCGAAGAATTCCTCGCCGCGGGTGCTGGCCGGGGCCACGCCCTGGTACTTGGCCTTCAGGTCCCACCACGCCTTGTTGTAGTTGTCCGGAGTGATCGAACCATCGAACACGCCCCAGCGCCAGCGGTCGATCATCAGGCCGAACGGCAGGAACGACACGCCGGACAGGGCCATGCGCATCTGGTTGTTGATGACCGCCTCGCGGCTCTCGGTCGGCGCGTCCACCAGGCCGATCGAGCTGAGGTACTTGGGCGTCATTGCCAGCACGATGGTGTCGCCGATCGCTTCGTGGAAGCCATCGTTGGCACCGCCCTGGAACAGCGGCGGCAGCGGGTTGTAGGCCAGGTCGTAATAGAGGTGGCCCAGTTCGTGGTAGATGGTGGTGAAGTTCTCTTCGTTGGGCTTGATGCACATCTTGGTGCGCACATCGCCTTCCATGTTCATGTCCCAGGCGCTGGCGTGGCAGACCACGTCGCGGTCATCGGGCTTGATGAACTGGGTGCGTTCCCAATACGACTGGGGCAGCGAGGGCATGCCCAGCGACACGTAGAAATCCTGCGCGCGCTCGGTCATCTGCTTGGCGGTACGCAGTTCGGCCTCGCGCTGCGCCTTGTACTGCGCCGTCACGCTGGCATCCTTGCCGGCCTTGCCCAGCGCCGCGCTGAGGTTGGCCTGGTACTGCTTTTCCAGTGCCGCAGTGATGTCCAGGCTGCCCGCACCCGGGTACGGTTCCAGCTGGTCCCACAGGTTGGACCAGTCCTGCTGCCACATGTTGCCCAGCAGGTGCGCGGCGATCAGGCCGTTGCCCACTTCGGCCTTGTCCTTGCCGTAGGTCGTGTCCAGCTTGCCGCGCGCATAGCAGTGCAGCTGCTCGTACATCGGCTTGACCTGCTCCCACAGGCGGTCGGTTTCCGGCCCGATCTGCTCCGGCGGCATGTCATAGCCGCTGCGCCACATCTGCCCGGCATCGGTGAAGCCCATGCCCTTGGCGCCTTCGTTGACCAGGCTGACAAACTGCTGGTAATCGCCGCGCATGCTCTTGGTGGTGCTGTGCCAGCCCTGCCAGGCATCGAGCTGCTTGTCGTAGTCGCGGCTGCGCGCCAGCACCTGTTCCAGCTCGCCCAGCTGGCGGCAGGAGTTGGGATCGTTGGCATCGGTGCAGTACTTGCCTGCGCCGTAGCTGCCTTCCATGCGGGTGGCGATCTGGGTCAGCTGGGCCAGCTTGGCCGCATCGCGCGGGGCGGGCATCGAGGACATCAGCTTCAGCAGGTGGATGGCGCGCTTGCTGTCCTCGCTCATCGGCTGGCCTTCGAACTTCGCTGCCTGCTCGATCCAGCTGTTGAGCTGGGTCAGTGAGCGCTCGTTGGCCTTGGCGGCGATGCGTTCAGAATCGCTGTTGATGTAGGTGGAGGACAGCCACTGCGCCGAGGTCATTTCCGGGTAGGCGGCCTTGAATTCGGCGTTGATGCGGGCGACGAACTGGTCGGCGGTCTCGCCGGTGGGGGCGCTGGCGGTGGCGGCCTCGGTGCCTGGCGAAGGTTCCTTCTTGCAGGCGACCAGGGCCAGCGTGGCGGCGGCGACAGCCGAGGCCAGCAGGAGATGGCGGTAAGTCACGGGCGGTCCTTGGGTGGTGAACGACGGCCGAAGGCTAGTGGGCAGTCGTTGCCACCGCAAGTGGCAAAGGTCCGGCAGGGCTTGCAGCCCTGCACCCGCTCACGTCAACTTCAACGTCAAAAGCGGGCTATCCGTGGGTTGGCGGGTTCACGCGGCGGCTGGTGGGTGCCGACCGTTGGTCGGCACGTCTGTCGGATATCGAATGAAATCATCCACACATGGCGTGGATCTACTGTGTCGAGTCCGACAGGCTGTTGGTAGGTGTCGACCTTGGTCGACACATCTGTCAGACATCGGGATCCGACCTCGTGCCGACCAACGGTCGGCACCCACCAACATCAAAACGTTCCAACAGATCGCAGGAAACTGTCGAAGGCGGGGTGGGTCCGGTTGAGGGGGCGTGAGCGCCATGGATGGCGCGACCGAGCTTACAGGGACGTACTTGCAGCGTCCCCCTCAACCGGACCCGCCCCGCCAACCCACGGATATCCTGCTTCTGACTTTGATGTTGCCGGCCAGCGGCCGGCACTACCGGGGGGGGGCGGGGCAGCAGGTGCAGGGCTGCAAGCCCTGCCAGCACACAACCCCTCAGCTCTCGCAGCCGGCGAACAGGTCCCGGCCACGCTCGTACAGCGCGGTCTTCACCTGCATCAGCCCCAGCACCGACGGGAACAGATTGTCGTGGTCGGTGTACGCCGCCGAACGCTTGCGCAGGCACTGCAGATCCAGCCCACGGTTCTGCACGAAGCCCGGCGAGAACCACATCGTCATCGGCACGCGGGTCTGCTCGGCCGGCGCGATCGCATACGGTACGCCGTGCAGGTACAGACCCTTCTCACCCAGCGACTCACCATGGTCGGACAGGTAGATCATCGCGGTATCGTAGTCCTGCAGGCCCTGCAGCTCGCCGATCGTCCTGCTCAGGAAGTGGTCGGTGTAGAGCACCGCATTGTCGTAGCTGTTGGTGATCTCTTCGCGCGAGCAACGACCGATGTCACGCGTGTCGCAGGTCGGCTTGAAGCGGGCGAAGGCAGCCGGGTAGCGCTCGAAGTAGGCCGGGCCATGGTTGCCCAGCTGGTGCAGCACCACCACCCGGTCGCCCGGCCTGGCACGCACCTGCGCGGCCAGGTCCTGCAGCAGGATCTCGTCCATGCAGCGGCCATTGGCGCACAGGCCCGGGGTGGTCGCGTCGGACAGCGACTGGAAGTCCAGGCCCTCGCACACACCCTTGCAGCCGGACTGGTTGTCACGCCACAGCGGCGTGATGCCGGCGCGGTTCAGTACGTGCAGCAGCGACTGGTGCGCGCGGATCTTCTTCTCGTCGTAGTCGTGACGGCCCCACGGGGAGTACATGCAGGGCAGCGAGACCTCGGTGCTGGTGCCGCACGAATGCATGTCGGGGAAATTGATCACCGGCGCCTGCGCCAGTTCGGGGGTGGTGTTGCGGCCTCCGTTGAGGCCCCAATTCTGCGCACGTACGGTCTCGCCCATCACGAT
Source organism: Stenotrophomonas sp. NPDC077659 (assembly GCF_050268705.1). NCBI lineage: Bacteria > Pseudomonadati > Pseudomonadota > Gammaproteobacteria > Lysobacterales > Lysobacteraceae > Stenotrophomonas > Stenotrophomonas sp. NPDC077659. The sequence continues at coordinate 3,698 of NZ_JBNNHG010000130.1, forward strand.
CACCAGCAGTCGCGGCTTGCTGGCCGCTGCGCGCGGCGTGGCCTTGGCATCGGTGCCGATCGGCAGCTTCGGCGCGCGCTGCACCGGATTGTCGCTGCGCAGCGCACGCGGCAGGCCCAGCAGTACATTGGCCGGTGTGGCGAGGTAGCGCACTTCGCGCTGGTTGCGCATCAGCGCCGACACGTCCTGGAACGAGACCAGCGCACCGCCCAGTGCGGTGGCGGCCGCCACCAGCAGGAAGGCAACGCGCCACAGCAGAGTGCGGCCCCAGCTGGAGCGGCGCAGTTCCACCCGCCACAGCAGCACCATCGGCAGCACTGCCAGCAGCAGCACCGGCCAGATCAGCGACGCCGTCATCAGTTCGCGGCTTTCCTTCGGGTCGGTGGCCAGCACGTTGCGCAGCATGTCCGCATCCAGATAGATGTGGAACTGGCTCATGTAGTGCGCCGCGAAGGCGGTCACCAGCAGCAGCACGCTGATGACTACCTTGGCATTCCAGCGCCACACCAGCAGGCCCAGCAGTACGCCGTGTGCGCCCAGCAGCAGCAGCAGCAGCGACAGCGCATAGCGCAGGCTGCCAGGGTGGCTGGCCATGGCGCTGTGCCAGAACAGCGCATTGCCGGCGACGGCGAAGAACAGGCTGGTCAGCGCGATGAGCGCTTCGGTGGACAGCTGCGGGCGCCAGCGGCGAAGGCTGGCCAGCGCCGGCAGGCGCAACGTACCCTGGACCGATGTGCTCATGCGCATGCCTCCTGGCGGGGCTCACGTTCCAGCGTGTCGCGCGACAGCAGGCGCGTGGTCAGCAGGAACAGACCCAGCGACAGCAGCCAGCACAGCAAGGCCGTGGCAACGTCATGCGAAAGAAAATGGGCACCGCGCAGCTGCTGGCTGATGCCGAATGCCAGCCCGGTGCCGAGGCCGATCCACAGCCCGGCCCAGCGCCACGCCGGGCGCCAGAGCAGGGCGAAGAAGTACAGGCACACCCAGGCATAGCCGGCGCTGGCATGGCCGGCCGGGAAGCAGGCTGGCGTACCCATGCCGTGCGTGCGGCTGTTGAACAGGCCGATGAAGGGCTGGTGGCCGCCGTAGCGCAGCAGGTCCCAGGGACAATCCATCGGTACCAGGGCTTTGAGCAGGGAGATCAGCCCGGTCCCCAGCGCCATCGCAGCCACCACGTACAGCAGCGCCCAGCGCAGGGTGCGGTCGTGGCCGCGGCGCCAGTGGTGGAAGCACAACAGCGCCACCACCAGCGCTGCGGCCGTGCTCAGCCACTTGCCGCCCTTGTGTACGAGCGCGCGGGTCAGCCACGCATCCTGCAGCGCCCAGTGGCCACCTTCCCACCGGAACAGATGGTCGGCCAGCCACTGGTCACCCCCGAAGCCCATCAGCAGCGCGAACAGTGGAATGCCGATGGCCAGCGGCACCCAGAAATGGGTCAGCGCAAACCGCGACGCGAGCCAGGAAGGCGTGGAGGCAAAGGCCGGGACAAGGGGACGAGCGGACATGCGGGAAGGGGCCATGGCAGGAATCCGCGGCCATGCTCGTCACCTCCATGTCGGAGAAGGGTCGTACACCTGTTCGTACCGGGTTAATGCGGTTTCGGCGCGAGCCAGGGTTCAGTCTTCTTCCTCCGATGCGCCTGCACGTTCGGCATGGCAGCTGGCATCCCACGCGGTGCCGGGAAGCAGTTGCCAACGGTTCCTGTTGGCAATGCCGATGTCGATCACCTGTGCCGGATCCACGCAGGGGCTCATCGCCTTGTCCAGCACCAGCACCCAGCGCTTGCCCGGCGCCTGCGCCAGCCACGGGCCGGCATCGTGCCACTGCTCGGCCCAGTCACGCTTGAAGCCGAACTCACGCACGGGGCGGTCGGCCTGCAGCAGGTTCTGTTCGCGCCAGGCCACCAGCGCCAGCTCGGCATCCGGACCGATCCGCTTGCCTACCCGCTGCATCAGCGCCGACGCCGATGCGTAAGGGTCCAGCGCCGGCATCAGTACCAGCCCGTACAGCATCCACAGCATGCCGTGGGTGAGCAGCACCAGCAGGGCCGCACGGCGCACGCGCAGCCAGACCGCCAGCGTGGCCACGGCAATGGCGAAGACCAGCAGGCCATTGCCCAGCGTCGGCAGCAGCGAATCGGGCATCGCCCGGCGTGCCAGCTGTGCCTGTGCCCAATGGCTGTCGGTCATCATCATCACGCCCAGCGTGCCGGTGGCGACCATCAGCACCAGGCTGTAGCCGAACAGGTAACGGCGCACGCACAGGCGGCGCAGCAGGCCCGGCAGCAGTGCGGCCACGGCCAGCGCCATCGCAGGCAGCATCGGCAGCACGTAGACCTCGCGCTTGCCCGGGCTGGCACTGAAGAACACCAGCACCAGCAGCGCCCAGCCCAGCAGCAGCCATTGGCGGCGGTCGCCGCGGCGCAGGCGGCGCCACCAGGGCCTGGCCAGCAGGGGCAGCAGCAGGCTGCCCGGCAGCCACAGCGTCAGGATCACCTGCAGGTAGTACCAGACCGGCTGCCGGTGGTGCCACGCGTTGGCGTAACGGGTTCCGGTCTGCTTGAACAGCAGTTCGTGCGCGTAGGACTGCAGCGACGCACTGGGTTCATGCAGCAGGGCCCAGCCCAGCGGTGCCAGCCATACCGCCACACCCAGCAGGAAGGCCGGCAGCAGCCACAGCAGGGTTGCCGGGTGCGGACCGGGCGCGGCATATCCGCGGCGGCGCTGGTACAGCCACCAGCCGAACCACGGCAGCACCATCAGCAGCGGCAGGAAGCCCACGCCCTTGGTCACCGTGCCCAGGCCTGCGGCGAAGCCGGCCAGCCACAGCGCTGGCAGGTTGCGGCGTTCGGCCAGATGGCGCAGCAGGCCCCACACGGCCACAGTGGTCATCCCCACCAGCACCATGTCGATCTGCGCGCGCTTGGCCATCAGCCCGAACTGCAGCGTGCAGAACAGTGCCGCCATCGCGTACAGCGAATGCCGTGGCGACCACAGCCGGCGGGCCAGGTCGGAAACCAGCCACAGGCTGAGCAGGGCTGCCAGCAGCGAGGGCAGCAGGAACGACCACTGCCAGCTGCCGACCACCTGGTGGGCCGCCGCCTGCAGCCACATGAACACTGGCGGCTTTTCAGCGTAAAGCTCGCTGCCACGGTGCGGCAGCAGCCATTGCCCGGTTTCGACCATGGTCCGCGCAGCCAGCACGAAGCGCGGCTCGTCCGGCGGCTGCGGCTGGCGCAGGCCGATACCTGCGCCCAACGAGATGATCATCAGCACCCACAGCAGGGGCAGGAACCAGCGGCGGGGCAGGGCTACAGGCACAGCGGGCTCCGGGGACAAAACGGTCATTGTGAAGTTCAAAGCGTGGGAAAGGCGTCGGAGATGGCGCGCAGGGCGACCGCATTCCGACATGGGCAGCGCTACCATGGTACGGACTTCCGGGGATATTCCGTGCATGCGCCTGTTGGTGATCGAGGACAACCGCCAGTTGGTGGCCAACCTGTTCGACTATTTCGAGTCGCGCGGGCACGTGCTTGACGTGGCCCCCGATGGCATTACCGGCCTTCACCTGGCCGGCAGCCACCCCTACGACGCGGTCATCCTGGACTGGATGCTGCCGCGCATGGAAGGGCCGGAGGTGCTGCGCCGCCTGCGCGCGGACCAGGGCTCGGAAGTGCCGGTGATCATGCTGACCGCGCGAGATGAGCTGCCGGACAAGATTGCCGGGTTCCGCGCCGGCGCCGATGACTACCTGACCAAGCCCTTCGCCCTGCCCGAACTGGAGGTGCGGCTGGAAGCCCTGCTGCTGCGTGCGCAGGGGCGCAACCCGCGCAAGCGCCTGCAGGTGGCCGACCTGGTTCTGGATCTGGCCACCCTGGAAGCCCAGCGCGCTGGCCAGACGCTGCACCTGTATCCGGCCTGCCGCAAGCTGCTGGAGGTGCTGATGCGGGCCAGCCCCGGCGCAGTGACCCGCCAGCAGCTGGAGTTCGCCCTGTGGGGCGACGAGCCGCCCGATGGCGACCTGCTGCGTTCCCATGTGTACGAACTGCGCCGCAGCGTGGATGGCCCCTTCAACGACAAGCTGATCCATACCCTGCCGCGCGTGGGCTACCGGTTGGCGGCCAGCGGCAGTGCATGCATTGAAAACGATGAAGAAACCGCGTAAGCCCGGCCCGCTGTACAGGCGCGTGCTGGGGTGGCTGCTGGGCTACCTGGCGTTGATCTCGCTGGCGGTGTTCAGCGTAGGCAACTACGTGCACGAACACGCCGAGCACGCCGCGTGGCGCGCGCTGCTAAATTCCGAACTGGACAGCATCGTCGAGCACGCCGAACACGAGCCGCTTTACCACTGGCAGGACTCGGACACGCTCAGCCTGTACCGCTTCGATGAAGCGGACCTGCCTGAAACCCTGCGAGAGCTGCGCCCGGGGCTGCATGACGGGGTTACGGTGGGCGAGCGCGAGACCGCCGTGATGGTGCGTGACACTGCCAGCATGGGCCGGGTGGCGCTGGCCCTGGACATCACCGATTTCCACGATCTGGAACAGTTTGCGACGCGCTGGGTGATGCTCGCCGGCATCATCATGGTGTTCGTCACCGTGCTGATGGCCTCCTTCGGCATGGAACGCGTGGTACGGCCGCTGAGCCTGCTCGCCCAGCATATCGGCGCTTTGCGGCCCGGCGAGCAGGGCAAGCGCATCGACGTCGACCCGCGCGGCAGTTCGGAACTGCACACGATTGCCGATGCGCTCAACGACTACCTGGACCGCAACGAGCAGTTCGTCGAGCGTGAGCGGGTGTTCATCAGTACCGCCAGCCATGAGCTGCGCACGCCGATCGCGGTGATTACCGGCGCGGCCGAACTGGCGCTGGAGCAGCCGGGCCTGCCCGAACGCGCGCGCCAGCAGATGCAGCGCGTGCTGCGCACGGCGCAGGGCGTGGAGCAGCTGATCGAACTGCTGCTGGTGCTGGCCCGCGATCCGGCCCGGCTGGCCGCGCGTGCCGAGCGTATCGCGCTGGACCAGCTGCTGCCGGAGATCGTGGATGACCACCGCCATCTGCTGGGGGACAAGGATCTGAGCATCGGCATCCAGGCGGCGCCGGTGGACATCGTCGCGCCGTTGGCCGTGGTGCAGGCGGCGATCGGCAATCTGCTGCGCAATGCCATCGAGAACAGTGGGCGTGGTCACATCCAGCTGCAGCTGAGCGCGCAGGCGGTGCTGACCCTGCAGGATCCGGGCCATGGCATGTCGCCGGAAGAGATTGCCGCCATCCATGCGCGGATGGCGCGTGGGGAGCGGGCCGACCGCAGCGGTATCGGCCTGGACCTGATTGCCCGCCTGTGCGAGCACCTGGGCTGGACCCTGCAGCTGCAGCCCTGTGAACCGCGTGGCACCCGGGCCACCCTGGACTTCGGCGCCTCGCGTCCGACCGCGTAGCTGGCAACCCTGGTTGGCATGCTTCTACCCTGGTGGATGCCAACCTTGGCTGGCATGCGTTACGTCGACCAAGGTCGACGGCTGCCGGAGCGGATTCACCGCCCTTTTGGCCGCTCCACATGCGGGTCGATGAGGATCACGATGCGATCGTTGCGCATCACCCGCCAGTGGCGGACGGCTTCACCGACGGTGGCCCCGAAGCTCCGTGCCTTGTGGAACGCGCGCGAAGCAGACGGGATGACCCCGCGTGAAGGCGATGTTAATCTCGGGAAGCGCCGCATCCTGCGGCGTTTTTTCCGCCCTTTCGATCGACAGAGGATCCCATGCCGACCGAACCCGCTACCGCCCTGATCAGCAACGACATCGTTGGCCTGGGCCTGATTGCTGCCACGCTGGCCCTGATCTTCTGGGCTGCCAGCGGCCCGACCCCACTGCTGAAGAAAGTCTTCGCCTGGGTGCCGGCCCTGCTGCTGTGCTACTTCATCCCCGCCATCTACAATACCGCCGGCATCATCGACGGCCACAACACCGCGCTGTACAACCCGGTGGCGCGCGACGTGCTGCTGCCAGCCGCGCTGGTCCTGCTCACCCTGTCGATCGATCTCAAGGGCATCGCCAAGCTGGGCCCCAAGCTGCTCATCGTGTTCTGTGCCGGTACCGCCGGCATCATGCTCGGCGCCATCGTCTCCTTCCAGGTCATGAAGCTGATCCACCCGGAAACGGTGGCCGGTGACACCTGGGCGGGCATGGCCGCGCTGGCGGGCAGCTGGATTGGTGGCGGTGCCAACATGGTGGCCATGCGTGAAGTATTCGGCGTCGATGCCACCACGTTCGGCCAGTTCGCGGTGGTGGACGTGGCCTGTGCCAGCCTGTGGATGGCCATCCTGCTGTTCCTGGCCAACCGCGCGCAGCAGATCGACACCCGCAACGGTGCCGACACCCGCGCCATCGACGAGATGAAGGCGCGCATCAGTGCCTACGACGCACAGAACGCGCGCATTCCCAGCATGACCGACCTGATGGTCATCGTCGGCGTGGCACTGGGTGGCGTCGGCCTGGCGCATGCCATCGCCGCGCCACTGGCCGGCTGGTTCAAGGCCAATGTCAGCTGGGCCAGCCAGTTCAGCCTGGACAGCCAGTTCGTCTGGGTGATCCTGCTGTCCACTGCGATGGGCCTGGGCCTGAGTTTCACCCGCGCGCGCCGGCTGGAAGCGGCCGGTGCCTCGCGCCTGGGCACGGTGTTCCTGTACTTCCTTATTGCCTGCATCGGCATGCAGATGAACCTGCTGTCGCTTCTGGACCGCCCGTGGCTGTTCCTGCTGGGTGCAATCTGGATGTCGGTCCATGTGCTGGTGCTGTGGATCGTCGCCAAGCTGCTGCGCGCGCCGTTGTTCTTCTTCGCGATTGGTTCCCAGGGCAACATCGGCGCTGCGGCTTCGGCACCGGTGGTGGCGGCGGCATTCCATCCGACGTTGGCGCCGGTGGGCGTGCTGCTGGGCACGGTGGGCTATGCCAGCGGTACAGGCCTGGCGTATGTCACCGGCCTGATCCTGAAATGGATGGCCACCGGCTGAGGGGGCCAGCCGGGCGGCGCCCGGCACCCGCCGAAGCTTGCAAGCCAAAGCAAAGGCAATGGCAGGCTTCCTGTGGGATGGCGCGGTACTGTGGGTTTGCGGGGACGGCGCAAGTACGTCCATGTAGCCTTGGTCGCCGCTTGCTCGAGCGCGCAATCCTGCGCGCACGGCAAGACCGGGGTTGGGCGTCCTGCCCAACCCGCCCGAGGCATGCCTCGGG
>NZ_JBNNHG010000131.1:0-4967 GCF_050268705.1 Stenotrophomonas sp. NPDC077659
AGCCACAGCAATGGGCGGAAGCGGGCGTACTCGGCGGGCGATGCGGGGGTGTCGGGTGTGGGCGCGCCTGCGGGCGACGGTTCGGACATGGCGTGGGGGCCGGTGCAGCGTGGGGCTGCCATGATCGCGCACTGCAGGTCACGGCGTGATCAATGTCGCGCCGTGGCCTGTGCCGGGGTTCAGCGCCGGCTGTGTGCGTGCACCGCGTCGACCAGCACCTGCACGTGCGCCGGGTCCATGTCCGGCGACATGCCATGGCCAAGGTTGAACACATGGCCCTCGTGCGAACCGCCATTGCCTGCGGCGTAGGTATCGAGCACGCGCGCGGCTGCGGCGGCGATGGCATCGGGCGCTGCGTACAACGTGGTCGGGTCGAGGTTGCCCTGCAGCGCAACGCGGCCGCCGGTGCGGCGCAGCGCCTCGTCCAGGTCCAGCGTCCAGTCCAGGCCCAGCGCATCGGCGCCGGTCTGCGACAGCGCTTCCAGGTGCAGGCCGGTGCCCTTGCCGAACAGGATCAGCGGCGTGCGTTCGCTGCCTTCGCCGCGTTCCAGGCCTTCGGCAATGCGCTGCAGGTAGCGCAGCGAGAATTCACGGTACATCGCCGGCGACAGTACGCCACCCCAGGTGTCGAACACCTGCAGGGCCTGTGCACCGGCCGCACGCTGCGCGCCCAGGTAGGCGATCACCGCGTCGGTGGTCACCTCCAGCAGGCGGTGCAGGGCCTGCGGGTGGTTCAGCGCCATCGCCTTGATGCGCGCGAAATCCTTGCTGCCGCCGCCTTCCACCATGTAGCAGGCCAGCGTCCACGGGCTGCCGGAGAAGCCGATCAGCGGCACCTGGCCATCCAGTTCGCGGCGGATCAGGCGCACCGCGTCCATCACATAGCCCAGGTCCTGTTCCATGTCCGGCACGGCCAGCTTGGCGATGGCGGCTTCATCGCGCACCGGGTGGCGGAACTTGGGGCCCTCGCCTTCGACGAAATACAGCTCCAGGCCCATCGCATCGGGAATGGTGAGAATGTCCGAGAACAGGATGGCCGCATCCAGCGGGAAGCGGCGCAGCGGCTGCAGGGTGATTTCGCAGGCGATCTCCGGGTTCTTGGCCATGGCCAGGAAGCTGCCGGCCTTGGCCCGGGTCGCGCGGTACTCCGGCAGGTAGCGACCGGCCTGGCGCATCAGCCAGACGGGGGTGCAGTCCACCGGTTCGCGGCGCAGGGCGCGCAGCAGGCGATCGTTGCGGAGAGGGCTGGTCACGCTGGGCATTCCTGGGGCGAAAGTTGGCAGCGGCGTCAGTCGCCGTGCGAAAGCATCTGGAAGCCGCGATGCAGTTCGGCATCGCGGGCCTTCTCGAAGGCATGGCGGGCTTCGTCTGCCTGCAGGAACAGCTCGCGCCGCAGCTGCGAGCGCGCACCGACGCGGCCGCTCTCGCGCAGCAGTTCCCAGCCGCCGAACAGGTCCGGCTGCAGGCTCAGGCGCAGGAAGCGCGGTGCCTGCGCACCGGCGTCGGGATGTTGCAGGTAGACGTGCATGGGGCGATTGTATCGCCCCGGGGGCACGGGGGCCTGTAGAGCCGAGCCGACGCTCGGCTGCGCTTCACACGGTCACGTCCAGCCGAGCGTGGGCTCGGCTCTACAACGGCGTGCCCAGTACCTTCAGCACCGCCGCTTCATCCACATCCGTCACTACTTCGGCGCGGCCCATGCCCCGCCACAGCACCAGGCGCAGGCGGCCGGCCACGTTCTTCTTGTCCAGCCGCATGCGGCCCAGCAGGGCCTGCGGGTCAAGCCCGGCGGGGATGGTCACCGGCAGCTGCAGCCGTTTCAGCAGCGCCTGCAGGCGCACGCGGTCGGCATCGTCGGCCAGCCCGAGCTCGGTGGACAGCCGTGCGGCCAGCACCATGCCCACCGCCACGGCTTCGCCATGGTTCAGGGCCTCGCGGCCGGGGGCCGAGTAGCCCTGTTCGGTTTCGATGGCGTGGCCGAAGGTGTGGCCCAGATTGAGCAGGGCGCGCTCGCCCTTCTCGAACGGGTCGCGTTCGACGATGGCGGCCTTGTGTCGGCAGCTGCGCGCGATGGCCTCGGCCAGCACCGCATCCTCGCTGGCCAGCAGCGCATCGGCGTGCTGCTGCAGCCATTCGAAGAATACCGCGTCGCCCAGTGCGCCGTACTTCACCACTTCGGCCAGGCCGGCACGCAGCTCGCGCGGCGGCAGGGTGGCCAGCACACGGGTATCGGCAATGACCGCGCGTGGCGGATGGAAGGCGCCCACCAGGTTCTTGCCTGCGGGGATGTCCACAGCGGTCTTGCCACCCACCGAGGAATCGACCATCGCCAGCAGGGTGGTCGGCAGCTGCACGCAGTCCACGCCGCGCATCCAGCAGGCCGCGGCGAAACCGGCCAGGTCGCCGACCACGCCGCCGCCCAGAGCGAACACGCAGGCATCGCGGGTGGCGCCCAGAGTGGCCAGGGCTTCAATGGCGCGGCCGAACTCGGCCAGGGTCTTGGAGGCCTCGCCGGCCTGCATTACATGTTCACCGATGATGAGGTCCGGGCGCGCGGCCAGCAGGGTCTGCCTGACCGCAGCCATGTAGCGCGGGGCCACTTCGCTGTCGCTCAGCAGCAGCACGTGGCGGCCACGGACCTGCGCGGCCAGCGCGGTGCCGTCGGCCTGGGCACCGGGGCCGATGGTGATGGAATAGGGGCGGTCGCCGCCAACGGCGACCTGCAGCAGGGCGGGGGAGGTCATGCGGTCAGGTCCTGGCGCTGCCATTGCGTGGCCAGCTTGACGACAAGCTGAGCGGTGGCGTCGGCAGCGGTGTACGGGTCGGTGTCGAGAGTGATGTCGGCCAGCGCGTGATACAGCGGGTCGCGTGCTGCGGCCAGATCGTGCAGTACCTGCTCGCGGTCCGGGCGCTGCAGCAGCGGGCGTCCCTTGTCGCGGGCCAGGCGTTCCAGCTGCGCAGCCACGCTGACATGCAGGTGCACTACGAAGCCGCGTTGGGCGATCAGGGTGCGGTTGTCCGGGTCCAGCACGGCGCCGCCGCCGGTGGAAACCAGCTGGCCCTGGCCAGCCAGTACCTGGGCCAGCGCCTGGCGTTCATGGGCGCGGAAGCCGGCTTCGCCGGAATGCTCGAAGATGGTCGGAATGCTGGCCCCGGCCGCATCGACGATGGCCTGGTCCACGTCCACGAAGTCAAGCGTGAAGCGTTCGGCCAAGCGGCGGCCGATGCAGGTTTTGCCAGCGCCCATCGGGCCGATCAGGATCAGGTTCGGAGCAGGATTCATGCCCTGTGATGCTATCACCTTCACACCCAGGGGCCGGTACGATGGTTGCGGTTGGAAGCATCTGCCGTGCGCCGTCAGCGCAGCGCCTGCACCTGGCGTTGGCCGTCCAGCACCACCACCTGGTCGGCACGGCCGGGCAGGGCACGCAGCGCCTGCCGGCTGACCCGCTCGTAGTACTGCACGAAGCGCTCCAGCTGCGGGCGGCTCATGCCGTGGCGGCCGGGCTGGGCGGCCTGCAGATTCTGTTCCTGCTGCCAGCGCCAGCGCGGTACGACCGAAAAATCCGGCGGCTGCAGGAACCACAGGCGGTCGCAGCGTTGCCACAGCGCCGGATAATCACGGGCCAACGCCTGGTTGCACCAGCGCCGCCAGCGGCCATCGGGGTCGGCCTCGCGTTCCAGCGCGTTCAAGGGGCTGTCCAGCTCGGCATCGGCCTGCGCGGGCGTGCCGAGGAACCAGCCTTCGAACACCAGCAGATCCAAGGGAGCCGCCAGCGGCAACCATTGCGCTTCGGGCAGTCGTTCATCGGCCAGCTTGTCAAAGCGCGGCAGCGCCAGTGGCTGGCGTGCGGCCACCGCGTCCAGCACGGCATGGGCCAAGGGCAGGTCGTGGGTGCCGGGCGGGCCGCGGGTGATCAGCAGCGGGTGCACCTGGCGGGCCAGACGCTGGCGTTGCGCGCGGGTCAGGTAGACATCATCGATGGACAATGCCGCCGCGTTCAGCCCTCTTGACCGGGCACGGGCCACCACCTGCGCGGCCAGCGTCGATTTGCCGCTCCCCTGCAGCCCGCTGATCGCCAATACTGGCACCGTGGCGCCACTGGCCAGTGCGTCATCCAGTGCCTGCTCGGCGAGGGTTTCCGGAAATCCTTTCACCACGGGCATGTACGCAGCAGCAACCATGCCGCCACAATAGCCCAATCCGTGTGAGAACAAGCGAACCATGAGCGACCTTTACGCCGAAGCCCTGTCCACCTTTACCGCCCTGTTCGATGAGGCGAAGCAGAGCCGCGAGGTCGAACCCAATGCGATGACCGTGGCCACCGCCGATGCGCAGGGCCGCCCCTCGGCGCGCACCGTGCTGCTGAAGGCCTTCGATGAGCGCGGCTTCGTGTTCTACACCCACCTGGACAGCCACAAGGGCCGCGAGCTGCAGGCCAACCCGCAGGCGGCACTGCTGTTCCTCTGGCGCAGCCTGCGCGAGGCCGGCATCCAGGTGCGCATCGAAGGACGCGTGGAGCCGGTGGCCGACGCCGAAGCCGATGCGTACTTCGCCAGCCGCCCGCGCATGAGCCAGATCGGCGCCTGGGCGTCGCTGCAGTCGAAGACGCTGGCCAGTCGCGAGGAGTTCGATGCGCGCGTGGCTGAGGTGGAAGCACGTTTCGAAGGCCAGGACGTGCCGCGCCCGGATGGCTGGAGCGGCCTGCGCGTGGTGCCCGACCGCATCGAGTTCTGGTACGGCGCGCAGTTCCGCCTGCACGAGCGCTGGTGCTATGAAGCCGGTGCCGAGGGGCGTTGGAGCAAGCGGCTGCTGTACCCGTGAGCGACGCCGCGCCGACCATCCGCCAGGCCACGTCGACCGATGCGGCTGCGTGGGCGCAGCTGCGGCTGGGACTGCTTAGACTCAGCCGAAAAATGAAAGGCCAGTATGTCACCACGCCAGGCTGCGGATCGTTACAACCCCT
>NZ_JBNNHG010000131.1:5066-10788 GCF_050268705.1 Stenotrophomonas sp. NPDC077659
CGGTCATTGCGGTGTTCCTGCAGAAGCGCCTGCAGTTGCGCGCGTGGCGGGCGCTCGAAAAATGAAAGGCCAGTATGTCACCACGCCAGGCTGCGGATCGTTACAACCCCTCCGCGCGCAGCCAGCGCCACAGCGTGGTACGTGAAACGCCCAGCGCCTGCGCCATGCCTTCGCGGTCATTGCGGTGTTCCTGCAGAAGCGCCTGCAGTTGCGCGCGTGGCGGGCGCTTGCCGTTGCTGTCCAGGGGCAGGGCGGTCGCGCTTTCGTCCGCCAGCTCCGGGGCCAGCTGCAGCAGGCGCGGGGCGCCAATGGGCTCTTCGCCCGGTTGCCAGTGGATGCGCAGGCGATCGACCAGGTTGCGCAGTTCGCGCACGTTGCCCGGCCATCCGGCGGCGGTCAGGACGGCCATCGCGTCCTCGCGCAGCGGCGCATCGATACCGCGCAGCTGGCGGAAGAAGTGCTGGACCAGCAGCGGCACATCGCTGCGGCGCGCACGCAGCGGGGGCAGGGCGATGCGCAGCGCGGCCAGCCGGTAGTACAGGTCGCGGCGGAAGCTGCCGGCCGCCGCGCGCTGTTCCAGTGATTGCAGTGTCGCGGCAACCACGCGCAGATCCACCGGCGTCGGTTCGGTAGCGCCCACGCGCAGCACCTCGCGTTCTTCCAGTACCCGCAGCAGACGGGTCTGCAATGGCAGCGGCAGTTCGCCGATCTCATCCAGGAACAGGGTGCCGCCGTCGGCAGCCTCGACCAGGCCGACGCGTCCACCGCGCCGCGCGCCGGTGAAGGCGCCATCGCTGTAGCCGAACAGCTCCGCTTCCAGCAGCGACTCGCTGATCGCGCCGCAGTTCAGTGCAACGAAGCGGCCCCGACGACCACTGGCTGCGTGCAGCTGGCGCGCGACCAGTTCCTTGCCGGTGCCGGTTTCGCCGGTGACCAGCACGGTGCTGTCATGCGGGGCGTACAGCGCGATCTGCGCGCGTACCTGGGCCATCGCCTCGCTGTCGCCGAGCAGGGCATGCGCATCGCTGCGTGGAGGACTGCGACGGCGCGCGACCGGACGGCTGCTGCCGGAGCGGGCCAGGGCCTGGGTCAGTTCCAGTGCGTGTTCGAACGCGTGCCGTACCGAATCGGCCGAGTACAGCAGCACACCGGGCAGGCCGGCCTGTTCGGCGTGGTCGATGGCCATGCCGGTGCCGACGATCACCTCGATGCCATTGGCGCGCAGGTCGGCGATGCAGTCGCGCGCATCTTCGCGGGTGACAAAGCGGCGGTGCTCGATGTCCAGGCCGAAGCTGTGCTGGAAGTTGCTGAACACCGGCACGTCGCTGGCGTGGGTGACCAGGCCGATGCGCGGGGCGATGCGGCGGGCGCGGGCCAGTGCCTCCATCAGGTCGAAGCCGTTGGCCTGGATCGGCACCAGCGGCAGCTCCAGCCGCCCGCGCAGCCAAGCCGCGTTGGAGCCGCCGGCGATGACCACGTCGCAGTGCTCGCGGCGCAGGCGCTGGCCGATCACATCCACTGCTTCCTCAAAACCGAGGTTGATCTGCTCGATGCGCGCGCGGCGGTCGAACTCTGGGATGACATCGCCGAGCAGGCCGGTCAGGCGCGAGACGCTGACCGTCCAGATGACCGGGCGGCCGGGGTCGGCATCGGCGTGGCGCAGGGGCGAGCGGGGCAGGTACATGGCGGCGGCGATGGGTAGCGATGTTTCATGATACGCCTGTTTCACATGTTTCATATGTTTCATATGTTTCATGTGTTTGGCGCGGTCATGCCTTTGAAATCAACTGCTTGCAGCTTGGCATGGTGTTTGCGCCTCCTATCCCGTTCCCTACCTGGATTGCCGCATGACCGCTTCCACTCCTTCTTCCGCCGGTGCCCGCTTCCGTGAGGCCCTGGCTGCCGAATCGCCGCTGCAGGTGATCGGCGCGATCAATGCCAACCACGCCCTGCTGGCCAAGCGCGCCGGCTTCCGCGCCATCTACCTGTCCGGCGGCGGCGTCGCGGCCGGTTCGCTGGGCCTGCCGGACCTGGGCATCAACACCCTGGAAGACGTGCTGATCGACGTGCGCCGCATCACCGATGTCTGCGACCTGCCGCTGATGGTCGACATCGACACCGGCTTCGGCCCGAGTGCGTTCAACATCGCCCGCACCGTGAAGTCGCTGATCAAGGCCGGCGCCGCCGCCTGCCATATCGAAGACCAGGTCGGCGCCAAGCGCTGCGGCCACCGCCCCGGCAAGGAAATCGTTTCGCAGGGTGAAATGGTCGACCGTGTGAAAGCTGCCGCCGATGCCAAGACCGATCCGGACTTCTTTCTGATCGCCCGCACCGACGCCATCCAGGTGGACGGCGTGGACAAGGCCATCGAGCGCGCCATCGCCTGCGTCGAGGCCGGCGCCGACGGCATCTTCGCCGAGGCCGCCTACGACCTGGACACCTACCGCCGCTTCGTCGATGCGGTGAAGGTGCCGGTGCTGGCCAACATCACTGAATTCGGTGCCACCCCGCTGTTCAGCCGCGATGAACTGGCCTCGGCCGGCGTGGCCATCCAGTTGTTCCCGCTGTCGGCCTTCCGCGCCGCCAACAAGGCGGCCGAGAACGTCTATGCGTCGGTGCGCCGTGAGGGTCACCAGCGCAACGTGGTGGAGAGCATGCAGACCCGCGAGGAGCTGTATGACCGCATCGGCTACCACGCCTTCGAACAGCAGCTCGACGCCCTGTTCGCCGCCAAGAAATAAGCAGTACCCTGCACCATCAGTTTTCGGAGGGAAAACATGAACGATACGACCGCAACCCCGACCTTCAAGCCGAAGAAATCCGTCGCCCTGTCCGGCACCGCCGCCGGCAACACCGCGCTGTGCAGCGTCGGCCGCAGCGGCAACGACCTGCATTACCGCGGCTACGACATCCTGGACCTGGCCAACACCAGCGAGTTCGAGGAAATCGCCTACCTGCTGGTGCACGGCAAGCTGCCGACCCGCGCCGAACTGGTTTCGTACAAGGCCAAGCTGAAGTCGCTGCGCGGCATTCCGGCCGCGGTGAAGGCTGCGCTGGAAGAACTGCCGCCGTCGGCGCACCCGATGGACGTGATGCGCACCGGGGTGTCCGTGCTCGGCTGCGTGGCGCCGGAAAAGGATGACCACAACCATCCGGGCGCGCGTGACATCGCCGACAAGCTGATGGCCTGCCTCGGTTCGATGCTGCTGTACTGGTACCACTGGAGCCACAACGGCCGCGCCATCGACGTGGAAACCGACGACGACTCCATCGGCGGCCACTTCCTGCACCTGCTGCACGGCGACAAGCCGCAGGATTCGTGGGTGAAGGCGATGCACACCTCGCTGATCCTGTACGCCGAACATGAGTTCAACGCCTCGACCTTCGCCTGCCGCGTCATTGCCGGCACCGGCAGCGACATATACAGCGCGATCTGCGGTGGCATCGGCGCGCTGCGCGGCCCCAAGCACGGCGGCGCCAACGAAGTGGCCTTCGAAGTGCAGAAGCGCTACGACACCCCCGATGAGGCCGAGGAAGACATCAAGGCCCGCGTCGAGCGCAAGGAAGTGGTGATCGGCTTCGGCCACCCGGTCTATACCGTGTCCGACCCGCGCAACAAGGTCATCAAGGACGTCGCCCGCGAGCTGTCCGAAGAGCAGTCGAGCATGAAGATGTACGACATTGCCGAGCGCCTGGAAACAGTGATGTGGGACATCAAGAAGATGTTCCCGAACCTGGACTGGTTCAGCGCCGTCAGCTACCACATGATGGGCGTGCCGACTGCGATGTTCACCCCGTTGTTCGTGATCGCCCGCACCGCCGGCTGGAGCGCGCTCATCGTCGAACAGCGCATCGACGGCAAGATCATCCGCCCGAGCGCCAACTACACCGGCCCGGAAGATCGCGACTTCGTCGCCATCGACAAGCGCGTCTGATCCATCGGCTGTACCCATCCGGCCAGCCATGCGCCGGCCGGATGCCTTCCATGCCGCTTCGGCGGCACCCGGCCCGCCACAAGTACTCCGCCAGCCCATGAATACCGATTACCGCAAGAAACTCCCCGGCAGCACGCTGGACTACTTCGACGCGCGCGCCGCCGTCGATGCGATCCAGCCCGGTGCCTACGCCACGCTGCCGTATACCTCGCGCGTGCTGGCCGAGAACCTGGTACGCCGCTGCGACCCCGCCACGCTCACCGATTCGCTCACACAGCTGATCGAGCGCCGCCGCGACCTGGATTTCCCCTGGTTCCCGGCACGCGTGGTCTGCCATGACATCCTCGGCCAGACCGCGCTGGTGGATCTTGCTGGCCTGCGTGATGCGATCGCCGACAAGGGCGGCGACCCGGCCAAGGTCAATCCGGTGGTGCCGGTGCAGCTGATCGTCGATCACTCGCTGGCGGTGGAATGTGGCGGTTTCGATCCGCAGGCGTTCGAGAAGAACCGCGCCATCGAGGACCGCCGCAACGAAGACCGCTTCCACTTCATCGACTGGACCAAGCTGGCCTTCCAGAACGTGGACGTGATCCCGCCGGGCAACGGCATCATGCACCAGATCAACCTGGAGAAAATGTCGCCGGTGGTCTACGTGCAGGATGGCGTGGCCTTCCCCGATACCTGCGTGGGTACCGACAGCCACACCCCGCACGTCGATGCGCTGGGTGTGATTGCCATTGGTGTTGGCGGCCTGGAAGCAGAAAATGTGATGCTGGGCCGCGCCTCGTGGATGCGCCTGCCCGACACCGTTGGCGTGGAACTGAGCGGCCGCCCGCAGCCGGGCATCACCGCCACCGACGTGGTGCTGGCCCTGACCGACTTCCTGCGCAAGGAACGTGTGGTCGGCGCCTGGCTGGAATTCTTCGGCGAGGGCGCGGCGGCACTGACCATCGGTGACCGCGCCACCATCTCCAACATGTGCCCCGAATACGGCGCCACCGCCGCGATGTTCTACATTGATGCGCAGACCATCGATTACCTGCGCCTGACCGGCCGCGAGGAAGCGCAGGTGGCGCTGGTGGAAAACTACGCACGCACCACCGGCCTGTGGGCCGATGACCTGGCGACCGCGCAGTACGAACGCGTGCTGCGCTTCGATCTGTCCAGCGTGGTGCGCAACATGGCTGGCCCGTCCAACCCGCACAAGCGCGTGGCCACCGCCGAGCTGGCCGAGCGCGGCATCGCCGACGAAGCCAAGCTGGAAGCCGGCAAGGCCGAGCAGGCGCGCGGCCTGATGCCCGATGGCGCGGTGATCATCGCCGCCATCACCAGCTGCACCAACACCTCCAACCCGCGCAACGTGATCGCCGCCGCCCTGCTGGCGCGCAACGCCAACGTGCGCGGCCTGCAGCGCAAGCCATGGGTGAAGTCCTCGCTGGCACCGGGCTCGAAGGCCGTGCAGCTGTACCTGGAAGAATCCGGCCTGCTGCCGGATCTGGAACAGCTCGGCTTCGGCATCGTCGCCTTCGCCTGTACCACCTGCAACGGCATGAGCGGTGCGCTGGACCCGGCCATCCAGCAGGAAATCATTGATCGCGATCTGTACGCCACCGCCGTGCTGTCGGGCAACCGCAACTTCGATGGCCGCATCCACCCGTATGCCAAGCAGGCCTTCCTGGCCTCGCCGCCGCTGGTGATCGCCTATGCCATCGCCGGCACCGTGCGCTTCGATATCGAAAAGGACGTGCTGGGCGTGGATGCCGACGGCAACGAGGTGCGCCTGAAGG
>NZ_JBNNHG010000132.1:0-10716 GCF_050268705.1 Stenotrophomonas sp. NPDC077659
TCGGGCAGCAACCGTGCCTGTGCGCCCGGCAGGTACAGGCCGGCCACGCCCACGGATTCGCCGGTGTTCATCAGCGCCTTCTCGATCGGCTCGGTCACCTGCCGCGAAACCTGCTCGGCGGTGGCACCCGGCCACAGCGTGCGCACCACCATTGCCTTGAAAGTGAACGGCGGATCTTCGGACTGGCCCAGATGCTTGTACGACCACGCCCCGATCAGGGCGAAGGCGAGCATCGCGAACAGCACCAGTGGACGGTTGGCCAGCGCCCACTCGGAAAGATTGAAGCGGCGCACCGGCTTACTCCTTGGCCTTGGCGGCAGCGGGCGGCGTGGCCGGCTTCAGCACCGGGCGGTTCTGCCGGTCCACGGCGGTCACCGGCTGGCCGGCGCGCAGCAGGTGGCCACCGGCGGCCACCACCCAGTCACCGGCAGACACGCCGGACAGCACCGGTACCGTCTCGCTGCCATAGGCACCGGTGGTGACGGCCACTTCCTTCAGCGTGCTGTTGGCCGGATCCACCACCCACACGCTGGCGGCACCGTTGGCACCGCGCTGCAGGGCAGCCAGCGGCACCTGCAGGGTGCCATGGCGGCCGGCGCTGCTGTAGACGCGCGCGCTCTGCCCCAGTTCGACATCAGCCAGCGCTTCAGCCGCCAGACCGACGCGGGCGGCATAAGTGCGTGCCTGCGGATCGGCGGCGGCAGCGATCTCGCGGATCGTGCCCGGCAGGCGCTGGCCCGGGCGGTTCCACAGTTCCACCTCGACCGGCTGGCCGACCGCATAGTCGCCGATGGTGGCTTCGGGCAGATCGATCAGCACTTCGCGGCCGCCATCGGCAGCCAGGTTGAAGATGGTCTGGCCGGCCGACACCACCTGCCCGGCTTCGGCCTCGCGGCTGGCGATCACGCCATCGGCCGGTGCGCGCAGCTGGGCATAGCCGGCCTGGTTGCGCAGCACGTCGAGGTTGGCACGGGCGGCGTTGGCCTGGCCCTGCGCAGCCTTGAAGGCGGCCGATTGCTGGTCCAGCTGCGAGCGGCTGACCAGCTGCTGGTCGGCCAGCACCTGGTAACGCTCGAGATCATCGCGGGTGCGCGCCAGATCCGCTTCGGCCGCAGCCAGCTGTGCCTGCGAGGCGCGCGCCTGCAGGGCGAAATCGGCCACGTCCAGTTCGGCCAGCACATCGCCCTTCTTCACCCGCTGGCCCGCATCTACATGGCGCTGGACCAGGTTGCCGCCCACACGGAACGACAACGGGCTTTCCTGGCGGGCCCGGATCGTGCCCGGGAACGAGGCCGCGCCCTGCCCGGCCTGTTCGCCCGGATGCACCACCAAGACCGGCACCGCGGCCTGCGGCGCCTGCTCCGGCCCCGAACAGGCGGCCAGCGCCACCACCCACACCCAACTGCCCAGCCAGCGCACGCTCTTCATCGGTCAACGTCCTGAAAACGCAGGGTTCAATCACGGGGAGCCGGCGCTGGCGCCGACCCCAATTTAGTAAACTGGCCGGTATAGTATAAATATCGAACCGGTTGGTCTAGTATTGCGGGAATGAGTTCCCCAACTTCCCGCAAAGCGTCGGCCAAGCCCGCTGCCAAGGCCGCCGGACCCGGGCGTCCGAAGGATCTGGGCAAGCGCGCGGCGATTCTCGAAGCGGCCAAGACCCTGTTCGTCGAGCAGGGCTATACCGGCGTGAGCATGGACAGCATCGCCGCCCAGGCGGGCGTGTCCAAGCTGACCGTTTACAGCCATTTCGGCGATAAAGAAACGCTTTTCACCGAAGCTGTGCAGTCCAAATGCATGGAAATGCTGCCTGACGCGCTGTTCGTGGCCGATGCCGAAGGCCCGTTGCGCGACCAGTTGCTGGGCATCGGCCAGGCCTTCTTCGAGATGATCACCTCCGACGCGGCGATCTCGGTACAGCGGGTGATGATGGCCCCCGAGACCGACGAACGCCTGCGCGAGCTGTTCTGGCAGGCCGGGCCGGAGCGCACCTGCGAGGCGCTGGCTGATTTCCTGCGTTCGCGCACCGCGCGCGGCGAGCTGGAAATCCCCGATTGCCGGTTGGCCGGCCAGCAGTTCCTGACCCTCATCAAGGGCGAAGTGCATATGAACCGGATGTGCGGCATGCCGCTGTCACCGGGTCAGTGCGATGCTTCCAGCCACGTGCCCGACAGCGTCGATTTCTTCCTGCGCGCCTACGCGCCGCGTGGGGCCGGACTGCCTGAAGGACGAACCTGAACGAACCGGAGGTCGCGATGACTTCCGGCACTGCGACCCCGGCCACCCGGCAGCTGATGCTCTGGGCGCGCCGCCGGCCTCCGGCACCGGTAAAATGGCCGGCCCACTGCGCTGGATTTGAACCTCATGACGATTGATTACGCCCACGCCCGCGAACTGATGGTGGAACAGCAGATCCGTCCCTGGGACGTGCTGGACATCAAGGTGCTCGACGTCCTCGCCCGCCTGCCGCGCGAGGCCTTTGTCGCCGACGCGCACCGGGCGCTGGCCTACGCCGATGTCGAACTGCCGATCGGCAACGGCCAGAAGATGATGAAGCCGGTCATCGAGGGCCGTACCCTGCAGGCGCTGGATCTTCAGCCGGGTGACGAAGTGCTGGAAGTCGGCACCGGCAGCGGTTTCCTGTCCGCCTGCATCGGCGCGCTGGCGCGCGACGTGCTGAGCCTGGAGATCGACCCGGAACTGGCCGCCGCCGCACGTGCCCGCCTGGATGCTTCGGGCCTGGGCACCAACGTCCGCGTCGAAGTGGCCGATGCCCTGGCCTGGCAGACCGAGCGCCGTTTTGACGTGATCTGTGTCACTGGTGCGGTCGACGTCGTGCCGTCACAGTTCGCCTCGTGGCTGCGTCCGGGGGGGCGCCTGTTCGTGATCCACGGCCGCTCGCCGGCCATGGAAGCCCTGCTGGTCAAGGCCGATGGCAGCACCGAATCGCTGTTCGAAACCGATATCGATTACCTGCGCGGTGCCGCCCCGGCACCCCAGTTCCACCTCTGAGTCCAAGGAAGCCGCAATGATCCGCCGATCCCTCGCTGTTGCGCTGGCCACTGCCCTGCTGCCGTTGTCCGCCCATGCCGCCGACCTGCTGCAGGTCTACGAAATGGCACGCAATGGCGATCCGCAACTGTCGGCCGCCGAATCCACCCGGCTGTATGACAAGGAAGGCGCCGTGCAGGCGCGCGCTGCGCTGCTGCCGCAGATCAACGGCTCGGCGGCGCTGAGCCGTACCCGCAGCGAAGCCAATGCCGATGCCAACTCCGGTTCGGTGATGAGCAAGCGCCGCAGTTACACCGTTGAAGGTAGCCAGACGCTGTTCAACTGGACCCAGATCAACAACCTGCGTTCGCAGCGCGAGCTGAGCAAGGCGGCGGATTTCACCCTCGATTCGGCCAACGACAGCCTGATCGTGCGCACCTCGGCAGCCTACTTCAACGTGCTGGTGGCGATCGAATCGCTGAACGCCGCACAGACCAATGAAGCGGCCGCGAAGAAGCAGTTCGACTTCGCCGACAAGCGCCTGGAAGTGGGCCTGGCGCCGATCACCGACGTGCACGAAGCGCGTGCCCAGTACGACCAGGCGCGTGCCAACACCATCGTTGCGCAGAACACCCTGGCCGACAACTACCAGGCCCTGACCGAACTGACCGGCCAGCCGGTGGTCAACCTGAAGGGCCTGCCGGCCGATTTCCGTCCGGAAGTGCCGGCCAACCGCGGCAACATCAGCGAACTGGTGCAGCAGGCCACCAGCCAGAACCCGGCACTGAAGGCGCAGGAACTGAAGGTCAGCGCGGCCGAAGCCGGCGTGCAGGCCGCACGTGGCGGCCATTACCCGACGCTGTCGCTGGGCGGCAGCTGGGGCAAGAGTGCCACCTGGGGCGACAGCACCGGTGCCGGCTCGCTGTCCCCGGATGCGCGTACCAACAGCATCGGCCTGACCCTGAGCGTGCCGATCTTCTCCGGCGGCGCCACCCAGTCCGGCGTGCGCCAGGCGCTGGCCCAGCGTGACATCGCCCAGGACGGCTACGAGCAGCAGAAGCGCGCACTGGACCGCAACACCCGCAATGCTTACCAGACCCTGGTGCAGGGCATCAGCGAAGTGGAAGCCCGACGCCTGGCGGTGGTGTCGGCGCAGAGTGCGTATGACGCCTCGCAGGTCGGCCTGGAAGTGGGCACCCGCACCGTGCTGGACGTGATCCAGAACCAGCGCATCCTGTTCTCGGCGCAGCTGGATTACGCCAACGCCCGTTACACCTTCCTGCAGAACCGCCTGCTGCTGAGCCAGTCGCTGGGTGCGCTGGACGTTGCGGAACTGCAGGACATCAACCGTCTGCTGACCCAGGATGCCGGAAACCCGGCCACGACCACCCACTGAGTCGTTGTCCGTCTGTTGGAACGAAGGAGCCACCTGTGAAGGTGGCTTTTTCGTGTGAGCGGGGGCCGGCGCCCATCCACGCATGGCGTGGATCCACCGGGTGCATCGCGCATGCTTTGCGCGATCCCGTCTCTCACCCCAGCCAGACCTGCACCTGCCAGGCCAGCGGCACCACGCACAACACTGCCGCCAGCAGAGCCAACAGACGTACCATCGCCGTGCGCTGCCCGGACACTTGGCGCTGCGGACGCAACAGCCCCAGACACAGCACGGCCAGCATCGGCAGCCCCACCAGGCCCGGTGGCAGCACGTCACGTTCGGGCAGCCACGCCACCAGCAGCATGGCCAGCATGGCAAGCCCCAGCGCAAACGTCACCCGCGCCGGATCGTGATCGTCGCGTCCAACGGCGTCGTCATCCGGCCGCCGCCACAGCGATGGCAATAGTTCCATCGCCAGCAGCAGCACCACCACCTGCAGCGCCACCAGCCCGGCCCATCCTCCTACCGGCAGCAGCGGCAGCATCCACTGCAGCTGTGGCACGCTCTGTACAGCCACCGACAGCGGCCGCGAGCTGTCCAACGCCGCGAACTGCACCAGCCCGGACTGCAGCGCGGCCAGCCCCATCAGCAGCAGCATCGCCGACAGCACCGCGCCGCCCGCCATGCGGGTCAACTGCCGGTGTGGCCGCTGCACCCGCGGGGCAACGGTCAACAGCAGACCTGCGCTGGCGAACACGCCCAGCAGCGGGGTCGCGGCGGCAAGCACACCGCCGAGTCCGAAGCGATCCGAATCTGTCGACGACGGTATCCACGGCACCCAGTTGCCGTAGTGCACGTAACGCGCGGCGAGCAACACCAGCAGCAGGCCCACGCCAACCTTGAGGGTCAGCAGCACGCACGCCACCAGCACCGCCCGGCGGGGCCTGAGCATGGCCGCCATGGCCACCGGCAGCAACCCCAGCGCCGCCGCCAGCGGTAGCGGCAACCAGTGCTGCGGCTGTCCGCCCAAGGCATGAAGCCACGCATGCAGGTGGCGCGCGCCCGACTGCGCGGCACCGGCCAGGGTGGTCAGCATTTCCAGCAGCAGCAACCCCAGCAGTACGGCCGCCAGGCGCCTGCCGCATGCCTGCTGCAGGAGGCCCGGCAGGCCGCTCGCGCCCGGCGAGCGGCGTATCGCCTCGCGCAGGCAGAACAACAATGGGGCAGTCCCCACGCCAGCCAGCAGCAGGCTGAGCACAATGGCCGGCCCAGCACGCACTGCCGTGTTCTGGCTGACCAGCGCGATCACGCTGCCACCAACCAGCAGGGTCAGCGCCAGCACCAGCAGGTGGTCGTTGCCCAACCGATCAAACGCCGCGCGCCCTCCGCGTGCATCGGTACCGCTGTCATCCTTCATTGCAAGTTACCTTGATACCGCCCAAGCGTGGTGGACATCAGGCTGGCAGCCCGCACCGGGAGACGGAACCAGAATCGGCCAGATCGATACCACTGTGTGATGGCTGGCACGAGCCGACTGCGCCAAACGGTCTGCTTACGTCAGGCTGAAAGGCATCAAGCAGACTTGAAACCGTTGAACGCGACAGCGCCTGCGCGCTCCTCCCGCCTCGATCACGCGGTACCTGTCGCCTTCGCCGCTTGATTCTTCCAGGATCGGCTCCTATTCTCCGGCGCATTCCTTCTGCCCCAGAGGCCCCTGCTTGGACAGTCATAGTCGATCACGCTGCAGCACCTGAGCTGACGGACCCCTGACACCAAGCCAGGTTCCGTCCGCACAGGACGGGACCCTGCCTGCCCCTGCGGCAGGCCTTTCCCCCTACACATCGCAGCATCCACTACAACGGCCCGGGCAGGTGCCGCTGGCGTTTCCGTTTGCCTGGAGATCGCCCATGCGCCCTTTCGCTCTTCGTTTCGTTCCTGTGCTGGCGGCGCTGCCGTTCAGCGCCGAACTCCACGCCGCCGCCAGCCTGCTGGTGGACGATGCGGGCACCACGCCCACGGCCCAGTGCCAGCTGGAAAGCTGGCTGAGCCACCACACCGGCCATCGAGAGGCCACCCTGGTACCAGCCTGCGGGCTGGGCAACACCGAGTGGTCGCTGGCCATCAGCCACCTGTCCAACGGCCAGGGGATGCCTTGGGCGCTGGGCGCAAAACGCACGGTTGTCGGCCGCGAGGGGAATCGCCTGCGGCTGGCCATCAGTGCCGATGCCGGCAATGACGCGCGCTCTGGCAATGCCGGGAGCTGGAGCGTCAACGTGCCCCTCAGCCTGCGCCTGGATGCAGCGGGCCGTGTGCTGCTGCATGCCAACCTGGGGTGGCATGCCGAGCATGGCGCACGGGGCGTGACACGCGGTATCGGCATCGAGCTGCCGCTGCTGCCGCGCTGGTCGCTGCTGGCCGAGAGCGCCTGGGATGGCGCAGGCAGCAACGCAGCGCAGTTCGGCGTGCGCCGCGAACTGGGCACTGCCGGCGCCACCCTGGATGTGCTGGGCGGCCGTCGCGTTGGTGACCAAGGCGAACGCTGGATGACCCTCGGCCTGAACCTGCCGCTGTCCCGGTAATGCCCCTGGCACTGCGCGTGCCCCTTTCCTGTCCCTTTTCCCGCATGCGGCCACGTATCCGGCGGCGTGCACGTTCCTGGATATCTTTCGATGAACCGTGAAGCGCTGATGTTTGCCATCCGTGCCTACCAGAGCAGCCGCAACCCCGAGGGCTTCGCGCCGCTTGCCCGCAGCAGCCCCCCATCGGACACGGCGGCAGCGCTGCGCGGGCTTTCACCCAACCCGTTGGCGCCGCTTCTGATGACACTGGATACCCAGGAGCGCGAGGACATCCTGCGCTTGTCCTCCTATGACGAGGGTACGGTAGGCGCCGTCACCACCTCGGATTTCGTCGCCGTGGACGCCGGAATGACGGTTGCCGAAGCCTTGGCGCACATCCGTGCCACCGCATCTGACAAGGACACCATCTACGTGGTGTACGTGCTTGACGGCCGACAGGCATTGCGCGGGACGGTGTCGCTGCGCGACCTGGTGCTGGCCGATGCCGGGCGCCGCATCGGCGACATCGCGCAACCCGACCCGGTAAGCGTGCATGTCGGCTGGCCGCAGGCGCGGGCGTCGGAGGTCATCCGCCACTACGATCTGCTGGCCGTTCCGGTGGTCAACGACGAGCAGCGGATGATCGGCATCGTCACCGTCAATGACGTCATGGACATCGAGAAAGAACAGGATGCCAGCCAGCTGGCGCGCTTCGGTGGCACCGCCAGCATGGCCGGCAACGACCTGGACGTGGTCTCCACGCCGCTGCGCACGATGTTCGGCGTGCGCGTGTTCTGGCTGGCGATGCTCACCGTGTTCGGCATCATCACCAGCACCTTTGTCGCCTCCCAGGAGGAGCTGCTGGGCCAGGTGATCGTGCTGGCGGCGTTCATTGCGCCCATCGTGGACATGGGCGGCAATACCGGCAGCCAGTCGGCCACGCTGGTGATACGCGCGATGGCGCTGGGCGAGCTGGAACTGAAGTGGCGCGACGTCGGGTTCGTGATCCGCCGCGAGATTCCGGTCGCGCTGCTGCTGGGCCTGTGCGTGGCGGTGCTGGAGGCGATCCTGGCCTGCTTCAGCAAAGGTGTCGGCGTGGAGGTACTGCTGGTGGTCGGCCTGAGCATGCTGGTCTGCACGGTCGCCGGCGGCATCATCGGCGCCCTGCTGCCGTTCGCGGCCCGCCGCATCGGCACCGATCCGGCAACGCTGTCCTCGCCGCTGATCACCTCGGTGATGGACCTGCTGGGCGTGTTCATCTACTTCGGCTTCGCCTGGCTGTTGCTGGGCGACCTGCTGGTCACCGGCGCCTGATGCCACTGGCGGCCCCGGGCCGGCTGAGCGCTGCTCAGCTGTGCGGCGGCGGCAGGTGCGGCTCCACCAGCGCCACGGTACGCAACAACGCCCCGCGGCCGTTGCTGACCAGCGCGCAGCCGGCCCGGGCCATGCCAGTGCGGGCGTCGATGTCCCCCAGCAGGTGCTGCAGATGGTCGCCCACGGCCTGCGCGTCATCGCCGATGAGCAGGGCACCGGCCTCGCGCATGCGCCGGGATATTTCAGAGAAGTTGTGCAGGTGCGGGCCGGTGACCACCGCGGTGCCCATCGCCGCCGGTTCCAGCAGGTTGTGGCCACCGATGGCCTGCAGGCTGCCGCCGACAAAGGCCACCTGCGCGCAGGCATAGAACGGCATCAGCTCGCCCAGCGTATCGATGACGAACACCTCGGTGCCCGCGCGCGGCCACTGCTGCGCGCGGCGCGTCGCCACCGACCAGCCCTGTTCGCGGGCCAGCGCTTCAACCTTGGGAAAACGCTCGGGGTGCCGCGGC
Organism: Stenotrophomonas sp. NPDC077659; assembly: GCF_050268705.1. NCBI lineage: Bacteria > Pseudomonadati > Pseudomonadota > Gammaproteobacteria > Lysobacterales > Lysobacteraceae > Stenotrophomonas > Stenotrophomonas sp. NPDC077659. The sequence goes on from NZ_JBNNHG010000132.1 coordinate 8,751, forward strand.
GCCCACAGCAGCAGCAGATCGGGGAACTGCTGGCGCAGGCGACGATGCAGGTCGATCACGGCCTGTTCCTCGCCTTCGTGGGTGCTGGCAGCAATCCAGACCGGCCTCCCGGCAGGCACATCGCCATGGAACGCGGCGACGAATGCGCCCACGTCCGGCGTGGCAATGTCGAACTTCAGGTTGCCCAGCGCCTGCACCTGTTCCGGCGCCGCACCCAGCTGCACGAAGCGCGCCGCATCGTCTTCCGACTGTGCAGCCACGCAGGTGACGGTACGCAGCGCCCGGCGGATGAGCGCAGCCAGCACCCGGTAGCCGCGCAGCGAGCGGGCCGACAGGCGGGCATTGAGGATGTACACCGGGATGCGCCGGTCGCGGCAGCCGAACAGCATGTTCGGCCACAGCTCGGTCTCCAGGATCAATGCCAGGCTGGGCTGGAAATGGCCGAGGAAACGGTTGACGCTGCCCGGCACGTCGTACGGCAGGTAGACGTGGTCCAGCGCATCGCCCCACAACGCACGCACCCGTTCCGAACCGGTCGGGGTGATGGTGGTGATGACCCAGCGGATGTCCGGGCGCTGCTCGCGCAGGGCGTTGACCAGCGGTGCCGCCGCGTTGACCTCGCCTACCGAAACAGCGTGCAGCCAGACCCGCGGCTGCCCGGTCGGCTGCGGATAGGACGCATAGCGTTCATCCCAGCGGCGGAAGTATTCACGGACCCGGAAGCCGCGCCAGACCAGGTGGTACACGGTGATCGGCAGCAGGATGTAGAGCACGGCCGAGTACAGGCCACGCAGGATCCATTCGACAGGGTCTTTACGCATGCGGCAAGGATACGGGAGCCCCCCGGGAAAGACACGCGGCGGGGTTGGTAGAATGGCTGCATGTCCGATGCCACCACCGCCGTCCGCCCGTCCCTGGCCGATCCCCGCAACTGGCCGATGTTCGCGGCCATGTTCGCCGCCTTCGGCATCGCCCGCCTGCCGTGGATGCTGCAGCGCGCACTGGGCCGCGGCGTGGGCTGGATCACCTGGCGCCTGCTCGGCAGCCGCCGCCGTGCCGCCGAGGTCAATCTGAAGCTGTGCTTCCCCGAGAAGGACGAGGCCTGGCGCAACCGCCTGGTGCGCGACAGCTTCGACGCCCTCGGCGTCGGCATCTTCGAGTGCGCGCGTTCATGGTGGGGCAGCATCGACAGCATCCGCCCCCAGGTACAGATCGAAGGGTTGGAGCACCTCAGGCAGATGCAGGCCGAGGGTCGTGGCGTGCTGCTGGTATCGGGCCACTTCATGACCCTGGAAATGTGCGGCCGCCTGCTGTGCGACCACGTCGACCTGTCGGGCATGTACCGCAAGCACAAGAATCCGGTGTACGAGTGGGCGGTGAAGTTCGGTCGTCTGCGTTACGCCAAGGCGATGTACGCCAACGAGGATATCCGTGCCACCGTGCGCCACCTGAAGAAGGGGGGCTTCCTGTGGTACGCGCCGGACCAGGACATGCGCGGCAAGGACACCGTGTTCGTGCCGTTCTTCGGCCACACCGCCGCTACCATCACCGCCACCCACCAGCTGGCGCGGATGACCGGCTGCGCGGTGATCCCCTACTTCCACCGCCGCGAGGGTGGGAAGTACTTCCTGAAGATCGGCGCGCCGCTGGAGAACTTCCCCAGCGAAGACGTGGCCGCCGACACCGCGCGGGTCAACCAGGCCATCGAGCAGATGGTACGCGAGGCCCCGGACCAGTACCTGTGGATCCACCGGCGGTTCAAGCGCCAGCCCGGCGGGCGCAGCGATTTCTACAAATAATCCGGCATGCCTTATCCACGCATGGCGTGGATCTACTGTGGGAAGGCGGCATCCACGCCTGGCGTGCATGGGGTAGTAGATCCACGCCATGCGTGGATGATTTCGCCCGGCTCCACCGGATTACAGCGGCCACCGGCACCACGCGCGAGGGTACTCCCCCACCACGC
>NZ_JBNNHG010000133.1:0-10653 GCF_050268705.1 Stenotrophomonas sp. NPDC077659
GGAAAACCGTCTCCGGGAGGGCATCTTCCGGAGACAAAAAAAGCCGATGGCCCCGTTATGGGGCCATCGGCTTTCAGATGCAAGGCATTCGTTTAAAATCCTTTCAAATCATGAACTTGAAAGAATCACTCCGCGCCTGCGGCCTTCTGTTCAGGGGCCGCCGGGGTCTGGTAGATCAGGTACGGTTCGGACTTGTGCTCGATCACCGATTCATCCACCACCACCTTGCTGACGTTCTCCTGCGAGGGGAGGTCGTACATGGTGTCCAGCAGGACCGATTCGACGATGGTGCGCAGGCCACGGGCGCCGGTCTTGCGCTTGAGCGCCTTCCTGGCAATGGCCGACAGCGCGTCCGGGCGGAACTCCAGCTCGACGTTCTCCATCTCGAACAGCTTCCTGAACTGCTTGGTGATGGCGTTCTTCGGCTCGGTCAGGATCTTGATCAGGGCCGGCTCGTCCAGCTCCTCCAGGGTTGCCACCACCGGCAGGCGGCCAACGAACTCGGGGATCAGGCCGAACTTGATCAGGTCTTCCGGCTCGACTTCAGCCAGCACCTTGCCCACTTCCACCTTGCGCTCGGCACTCTTGACCTTGGCACCGAAGCCGATGCCGCCGGCGTCGTTGGAACGCTGCTGGATCACCTTGTCCAGGCCGGCAAACGCGCCGCCACAGATGAACAGGATGTTCTTGGTGTCCACCTGCAGGAATTCCTGCTGCGGGTGCTTGCGGCCGCCCTGCGGCGGCACGCTGGCCACGGTGCCTTCGATCAGCTTCAGCAGGGCCTGCTGCACGCCTTCGCCGGACACATCGCGGGTGATCGACGGGTTCTCGCTCTTGCGCGAGATCTTGTCGATTTCATCGATGTAGACGATGCCCTGCTGCGCCTTCTCGACGTCGTAGTCGCACTTCTGCAGCAGCTTCTGGATGATGTTCTCCACGTCCTCGCCCACGTAACCGGCTTCGGTCAGCGTGGTGGCGTCGGCCATGGTGAACGGCACGTTGAGCAGGCGGGCCAGGGTTTCGGCCAGCAGCGTCTTGCCCGAACCGGTCGGGCCGACCAGCAGGATGTTCGACTTGGCCAGTTCGACCTCATCGTTCTTCTGCCGGCTCTCGATGCGCTTGTAGTGGTTGTACACGGCCACGGCCAGCGTGCGCTTGGCCCGGTTCTGGCCAATCACGTACTGGTCGAGCACCTCGAGGATCTCGCGCGGCTTGGGCAGCGAACTGCGCGCCGACTGCGCTTTTTCCTCGAGCTCTTCACGGATGATGTCGTTGCACAGCTCCACGCATTCATCGCAGATGAACACGCTCGGACCCGCAATAAGCTTGCGCACTTCATGCTGGCTCTTTCCGCAGAAAGAGCAGTAGAGGATCTTGCCGGTGTCCGTGGAACGACCTTGGCGGTCTTCGCTCATGCTTCGCTTACCCAGTTACGCCACCCGCTGAACGGGGGTTCGATTCGAGAATAGCACAGGGCCGGAGGGACGCCAGTCCCGGTCCGACCCTGCAGGAACGGGGCCTCCCTGGCCCCGTGCAGGCCGGTCAACCGGCCTGGATGGACTCTTCCGGACGACGCTCCAGCACCTGGTCGACCAGGCCATAGGCCACCGAGTCGACCGCGCTCTTGAAGTTGTCGCGCTCGGTGTCGCGGGCGATCGTCTCCAGCGACTGGCCGGTGTGCTTGGCCAGCACTTCGTTCAGGCGCGAACGCAGGGTCAGGATTTCACGGGCATGGATGTCGATGTCCGTGGCCTGGCCCTGGAAGCCGCCCAGCGGCTGGTGGATCATCACGCGCGAGTTCGGCAGCGCATAACGCTTGCCGGCAGCGCCCGAGGCCAGCAGCAGGGCGCCCATCGAGGCGGCCTGGCCGACGCAGATGGTGCTCACGTCCGGCTTGATGTACTGCATGGTGTCGTAGATCGCCATGCCGGCGGTGACCACGCCACCGGGCGAGTTGATGTAGATGCTGATGTCCTTTTCCGGGTTTTCCGCTTCCAGGAACAGCAGCTGCGCCACCACCACGTTGGCCATGTGATCGTCGATCGGGCCCACCAGGAAGATCAGGCGCTCCTTCAACAGGCGCGAGTAGATGTCGTAGGCACGCTCGCCGCGGCTGGTCTGCTCGACCACCATGGGAACCATGTTCAGGGCTTTGGTCCGGTTGTCCATTTCGTGAGGTACCTGTCTTGGGGGAAACAGCCCCGCGCCGGTGCAGGCGCGGGGTATGGGGAGATCCGCCCCGGGATTACTGGCGGATCGCGTCCTGGAACGACAGCTTTTCTTCGGTGTGCTGGGCGCGCTCGGCGATCCAGTCGATCACCTGCTCTTCCATCACACGGTTCTGCAGACCCGACATCAGCTGGGGGTCGTTGCGGTACATCTCAATGACCTGCTCCGGCTCTTCGTAGGTCGAAGCGATCAGACGCAGCGTTTCATTCAGGCGCTTGGCTTCCAGGCGCAGGTCGTTGGTGCGGGCCACTTCGCCCACCACCAGGCCGACCAGCACGCGCTTGGCGGCCGCGTCCTTGAAGCCTTCATGGGCATCGGCCGGGATTTCACCGACGTTCTGGCCATTGCGGCGGGCCTGCTCGACCTGCTGGGCCAGCATGGCGCGGGCTTCGTTGTCGACCAGGCGCGGCGGCATTTCCACCGACGAATAGGCGGCGATCAGCTGCTCGCCCACTTCGCGGCGCAGGCGGTTCATCAGGGCACCCTTCAGCTCGCGCTCCAGGTTGGCGCGGATGTCGCTGCGGAACTGCTCGACGTCGCCGCCCTTCACGCCGAAGCTCTTGATGAAGGCTTCATCGACGGCCGGCACGACCGGCTCGGACACTTCGACGACCTTGACGGTGACCTGCACGGTCTTGCCCGCCAGCACCGGCACGCGCCAGTCAGCCGGGAACTCAACGTCCAGGGTCTTTTCTTCGCCCTTGGCCAGGCCGACCAGGCCCTTTTCGATGGTGTCGAACATCATGCCCTGGCCGAGCACGATCGAACCCTTCTCGGTGCCTTCGGCCGGCAGGCGCTCTTCGCCGGCCTGCGACCAGGTTTCCAGTGCGACCAGGTCGCCGTCCTGCGCGCCACGGGTGACCGGGGCCCAGGTGCGACGCTGGTTCTGCAGGTTCTCGATCATCTGGTCGATGTCGGCGTCGGTGATTTCAGCGGTGTGGCGCACCACGGTCAGCTTGCTGACGTCGATGTCGCCAAAGTCCGGCACCACTTCCACGGTGGCGACGAAGGAGAACTCACCTTCCTCGCCCTTGTCGATGCGCGGGCTGCCGACGATGCGCAGGTCGTGCTCGCGCACGGCCGCGTCGAAGGTTTCGCGCAGCAGGCCGTCCAGCGCCTCGCCACGGACCTGCGCGCCGAAGCGCTGCTCGATCACCTTGGCCGGCACTTTGCCCGGACGGAAGCCCTTGATGCGGGTGGTACGGGCGATTTCGCCCAGGCGGCCGTTGATGTGGCTCTGCAGACGGTCTTCCGGCAGCGAGAAGCTCAGGCGGCGTTCCAGGTTGCCGATGGTTTCGATCGAAGCTTGCATGTTGACTCCTGCCACCGGTGGCGCCCTGGCCCCCGGCTCGATGATGGATGAAACGGTTGTAAGGACACGACGTCTGGGACGCGCCTGCTTGCCGCAGCCCTTTAGTTTCGCCCAATTCGGCCTGCACTGCCAGCACAGGGCGGTCAAGGGTCCGTCGGCGGCCCGATCAGGGCGGAGACAGGCCGGCACTGGTGCGAAAGGGGGGACTCGAACCCCCACGCCTTGCGGCACTGGAACCTAAATCCAGGGCGTCTACCAATTCCGCCACTTTCGCGTGGCCGGCACAGGGGCTCATTGTCGCAGGCGGCGCTGGAAAGCGGAAGGCGTGACAAAGCTGAATGTGTAAATCGGCACGTATCGCGCAGATTCGCCTTACTGCCCCGGCTGGATGTCCCGATCAAGCACATCACCACCGCCTTGCCCTCCCTTCCTGTGGGTGACGGCCCAGCGCTACACAGGTAACGCCGAAGGCCTACGGCATGCTCCGGGAGCCGTATTCCACCCGTCCCAGCTGGCGCCGCCGCTATGCAGCTGGCATCGCCACTGGTGATGGCACCCAGGCTGCGGGCAGTGAGCCGGGCACTGCCACTGCCTCAAACGCGGCAGATCCACGCCATGCGCGGATGTGCTGTAGAAACCGATAACCTTCTCGCACCCAAGAAAAAAGCCACTTGGCGAACCAAGTGGCTTTCGTCTGGTGGGCTGTCAAGGATTCGAACCTTGGACCTATTGATTAAGAGTCAACTGCTCTACCAACTGAGCTAACAGCCCGAAATCGGGGCGCGAATTATGACCCCATCCGCCTGGGGGATGCAAGCACTTCGTTCAACATCGTTGACGTCCGCACTGCTCCGGGTACCGCACTATCTGAAGAAAAAAGCCACCTGGCATACCAGGTGGCTTCCGTCTTGGTGGGCTGTCAAGGATTCGAACCTTGGACCTATTGATTAAGAGTCAACTGCTCTACCAACTGAGCTAACAGCCCGTGAAACCCAGACGCACATTGTAGCGTGCATTCTGTTTATTGCAATACCGTACCGGCGCTGCCGATGCGGTTGAAACAGTGGGGTGGCTGAGGGGATTCGAACCCCCGACCACCGGAATCACAATCCGGTACTCTAACCAACTGAGCTACAGCCACCACTGAAACTTCGCTTCACCGCCGATGCTGCTGGCGATGAAGCCTGATGCTTTGCCCGAGGACCTTTACCGAAGTTCGTGTCCGCCGAAGCGAGTCCGATATTCTGGCGGAGTGTTCGCGCTTTTGCAAGCGCTTCTTCACATCCACCAGGATTACCCAGCGTGTCGTGCCAATGGCGCGCCCGACAGGAATCGAACCTGTAACCGCCGGCTTAGAAGGCCGGTGCTCTATCCAGTTGAGCTACGGGCGCCCGAACCGGAACGGCGTCCAATCCGACGTAGTGGGATTGGTCGGGGTAGAGGGATTCGAACCCCCGACATCCTGCTCCCAAAGCAGGCGCGCTACCAGACTGCGCTATACCCCGGCACTGCAATCCCCTCGGGCAATGCCCGGGGAGCTGGTCATTGTGAACAAGCGCGACCGGACCTGTCAACGCAGCGGCTTCGGGCACGCGCGCCTGCCACACCACCCTGCGCCGCCATCGGCTATGCTCGCTGTGATCGGCCGGATGGCCGTAACCATCCCTTTCGCACGGAGATCTCGCATGCGCAGCGGCAACCCGGCTCTTTCCGAGTCGACCTTCCTCGATCTGGCCAGCGGCTCGGTGGTGTCCCACCCCGACCAGGCGATGACCCTCAACGGCACCGTCAACAAGACCGGCATCCTGTTGCTGCTGACCGTGCTGACCGCCGCCTTCGCCTGGAACCAGTCCATCAATGACTACGGCCAGGTAATGGCCAGCGCCAAGCTGTACGCGATGGGCGGCGCGATCGGCGGCCTGGTGCTGGCGCTGATCACCATCTTCAAGAAGGAATGGTCGCCGATCACCGCGCCGATGTACGCGCTGGTGGAGGGCCTGTTCCTGGGCGCGATCTCGGCCGTGTTCAACATGAAGTTCCCGGGCATCGTGTTCCAGGCGGTGCTGCTGACCTTCGGCACCCTGTTCGCCCTGCTGTTCGCCTACCGCAGCGGCCTGATCAAGGCCACCGAGAACTTCAAGCTGGGCGTGGTTGCGGCGACCGGTGGCATCGCCCTGCTCTACCTGGCCTCGTTCGTGCTGGGCTTTTTCAACATCAACGTGCCGGTGATCCATGACGCCAGCTGGCTGGGCATTGCCTTCAGCCTGTTCGTGGTGGCGGTGGCCGCGCTGAACCTGGTGCTGGATTTCGACTTCATTGAAACCGGCGTGGCCCAGCGCGCGCCGAAGTACATGGAGTGGTATGGCGCATTCGGCCTGATGGTGACCCTGGTCTGGCTGTACGTGGAGTTCCTGCGCCTGCTGTCCAAGATCCAGCAGCGCTGAGCCTGATCAAGCCGTAACCGACAAGCCGCGATCCGAGAGGGTCGCGGCTTTTTCGTAACCCGGAGGGGCGGTAGAGCCGAGCCCATGCTCGGCTGCTCTTGGCCCAACAGCAGCCGAGCATGGGCTCGGCCCTACAGAAAAGCAGTCGAGCAAGCTCGACTCTTCGGAACCAGCTCCCATGCCTGACACCTTCCACAGCTACCGCCCGACCGACGGACACCGTCTGCCGCACGACCCGTTCAACGCCATCATCGGCCCACGCCCGATCGGCTGGATTTCCAGCTGCGATGCCGGCGGTGCCCTGAACCTGGCGCCGTACAGTTTCTTCAACGCCTTCAACTACACCCCGCCGATCATCGGCTTCTCCAGCCAGGGCCGCAAAGATTCGCTGCACAACATCGAGGCCACGGGCGAATTCGTCTGGAACCTGGCCACCTTCAATCTGGCCGAAGCGATGAACGAAAGCTGCCGCGCGGTTGCGCCGGAGGTCGATGAGTTCAGCCTGGCCGGGCTGACGCCGCTGGCCTCCACTGAGGTGCGTCCGCCGCGCGTGGCGCAAAGCCCGGTCAGCATGGAGTGCCGTTGCACCCAGATCGTGCGCCTGCGCGATGCCGCCGGCCAGGACACCAACGGCTGGCTGGTGCTGGGCGAGGTGGTGGCGGTGCATATCGACGCGCGCCTGCTGGTCGATGGCATCTACGACACCGCCGCCGCCGATCCGATCCTGCGGGGTGGCGGCCCGGCTGATTACTTCCGGGTCAGTGCCGAACAGCACTTCCGCATGTTCCGCCCGGCCTGATCGTCAGCGCGACAGCAGCACCGGCAGCGCCGAGCACAGCAGGGCGATGCCGGATGCGGTGAGCAGGCCCAGCACGATCTGCCGGAAGCGCGCCTCGCTGATGCCGATATACAGACGCGCCCCCAGCAGTGTCGGCACCAGCATGGCCGGGGCCACGATGGCGAAATACGGCAGCATCTGCCGGGTGATCATGCCGTTGCCGGCGTAGGTAGCCATGGTCACCGCCAGCATGGCCAGGTTGAAGTTCTGGATGACTGCACGCTGTTCGTCCGGCTACGGTGATGGGGGGCGGCCGGCGCACCATCAGCATCACCGGGCACCAGACCGCGAGAAACCCGCCGAGCAGCGCCTTGAACCAAGCCGTGTCCAGCTGTGGCAGCACCAGCACTCACAGCGGAATGCCCACCAGCCCGCCAACTACGAACGGCAGCAGCAGGCGCAGGTTGAAGCCGCGACGCACGGTGAACACCGCCAGCAGTTGGCCGGTGAGCGCACCGAATACGGACAGCGCAGCGGCCAGGCGAGGGTCCAGCCCCCAGGCCCAGAAAGACATCGCGACCATGCCGAACGCAAAGCCGGACAGGCCCTGTACGAAGCCGGCGACAATCGCGCCGACCGCCACCAGCAGATAGACCGGATCCATCACCGTCCTCGTTGCCCTGGCGTGGCTACCCTGCCCCGCCCGACCCTGCAGCGGAATGCGTTGCCAGGTGATCGACCAGCGCGTAGCGACGGCACCAATGTGCGGCAGCTCGTGCCACTCAGGGTAGCGTCGAGCCATGCTCGACACTACGGGGCCAGCTTCACCCCATTGAGCCGCACGACCATCGCGTGGTCGCGACCCAGTACCACTTCGGCGGTGTTGCCGCCTTCGCACACGGCATGCGCGAGACCCGGCGGATACTTCACTGGCACGCCAGCCAGCGTCTGCACATGCTGGGCCGGTGGGAACCTGCCCCTGACAACAAACGCCGCGCAGCTGCCTTCGAGCAGATACACGGGCAATCCTGCCGGAAACTCAATCAACTGCAGGACACGCGCCTCGCTCCTCCCCAGACTTCGGAGAGGCACCCCGTGCTTGCGCAGGCGGCGCAGCGCACGCTGGGACCGGGACCACGGCCAGTAGAACGTGGCGTAGAGGGCCACGCCGATGGCATAGGAGGCAACAGCCGCCACGACCCACACCGCGGCCTCAGGCATCGGAGAAAGTCCTGTTGGTGAAAGGCGCAGCTGAAAACGCAGACGGGCCGTACAAGGACGGCCCGTCTCCAACGATGCGCAGCCCTGGCTGGACATCGCCTGAGGCGATTTCCAGCCGGAACGCCGGCCGCTTACAGGCGGCTGGCGATGGCCTGGGCAAAACTCATGGTGGTGCCGGTGCCGCCCAGGTCGCCGGTCAGCGAATCCTTGGCTTCCATGGTCGCCACGATGGCCTTGCGCAGGCGCTCGGCGTTCTCCGGCTGGCCGATATGGTCCAGCATCTGTGCGGCGGCCAGCAGCAGCGCGCACGGGTTGGCCTTGCCCTGGCCAGCGATGTCCGGCGCAGTGCCGTGCACGGCTTCGAAGATCGCCGCGTCCTTGCCGATGTTGGCACCCGGGGCCAAGCCCAAGCCACCGACGAGGCCGGCGCACAGGTCGGAAATGATGTCGCCGAACAGGTTGGTGGTGACGATCACATCGAACTGTTCCGGACGCATCACCAGCTGCATGCAGCAGTTGTCGACGATCATTTCCTGGAACTCGATCTCCGGGTACTGGGCGGCGACTTCACGGGCGACGTTCAGGAACAGGCCCGAGGTCGACTTGATGATGTTGGCCTTGTGCACGGCGGTGACCTTCTTGCGGCCGGTGCTCTTGGCCAGCTCGAAGGCGTAGCGCACGATGCGCTCGGAGCCCTTGCGGGTGATGCGGGTGCCGGAGAAAGCAGTCTCGCCATCGGCCGAGACTTCCTGGCCTTCGGCAAGGTAGGCACCTTCGGTGTTCTCACGAACAGTGATCAGGTCGACGTTGTCGAAACGCGACTTGGTATTCGGGAAGGTGTGGGCCGGCCGCACGTTGGCGTACAGGTCGAAGTGGCGGCGCAGGCTGACGTTGATCGAGGTGAAGCCACCACCGACCGGCGTGGTCAGCGGGCTCTTCAGCGCGACCTTGTTGCGCGCGATCGATTCCAGGGTCACCGCCGGCATCAGGTCGCCGTGCTTTTCCAGGGCCGCCAGGCCGGCGTCCGCATCTTCGTACTCCAGGCCAGCATTGAGCTGGTCGAGGACGAACAGGGTGGCGTCCATGATTTCCGGGCCGATGCCGTCGCCGCGGATGACCGTAATTTTCTGCGTCATTGATCGATGTTCCGAACAGGGGGAAATACGCCGTCCGGACGTGCCCGGAAACGCCGGCGCAAAGGAAGTTTCACCGGCAATTATGCCTGAGCCGGGGCCGAGGTCCCAAATAGACCATGGTCCGGTAGCGCCGGGCCATGCCCGGCGGGTGGCATGCGGTTCTTCGCCGGGCATGGCCCGGCGCTACCCGCGAGCGATCAGGGCTCCTGGGCTGGGAGATCACGGTAGTGCCGGCCGCTGGCCGGCAACCTCGGCCCTGCCGGGTTCACGGAATGCCGGCCAGCGGCCGGCACTACCGGGAGGTCCGGAATGGGCCGGTGCCCGTCAGGCTCAGTGCTCGTGCGCTGCCGGGGCGGCGGCGCCGCCTTCGAGCTGGTCGAGGAAGTCGACCGCGCGGCGCAGGTGCGGGATCACGATGGAGCCGCCGACCACCAGGCCGACCGAGAAGGTCTCGAAGAACTCTTCACGGGTCACCCCGGCGTCCTTGCACTGGGCCACGTGGTAGCTGATGCAGTCGTCGCAGCGCAGCACCATCGAGGCCACCAGGCCCAGCAGCTCCTTGGTCTTCACGTCCAGCGCGCCGGCCTGGTAGGTCTGCGTGTCCAGGGCGAAGAAGCGCCGCACCACCTGGTTCGGTTCACCCAGGATGCGCTCGTTCATACGCTTGCGGAAGTCCGTGAATTCGGCGATGCGGTCCCTGCTGCCGTCGTCGGCCGCGCTCATGCCTGGCCCTGCCCGGCCAGCAGCGGCTCGAGCTTGCCTTCACGATGCAGGGCCATCATGTCGTCATAGCCGCCGACATGGACGTCGCCGACGAAGATCTGCGGCACGCTGGTGCGACGGGTCAGGGACATCATCTTCTCGCGCTCGGCCGGGTCCAGATCGATGCGGACCTCGGTCCACTGCTGGCCCTTGCTCTTGAGGAAGTTCTTGGCGGCCACGCAGTACGGGCAGACGGCGGTGGAATAGAGGGTGATGGCGGGCGAACCGCCAGCGGGCTGGGCTGTCACGGGAAACTCCACGATGGATCGACGGTCCATATATGGTACCGGTGCGCTGGAATTTCCACGCCACGACCGCAACACTGTGGATTAACGAATGGTTGCCCCCTGCCCTGCCACGCTTGGCGCGCCCTGCCCGAGGACCTTCCGCTTGCGAGCCCTGCTGCTGTCGACCGCTGTGACCCTGGCCCTGGCCGTGCCGCTGGCCCAGGCCCAGGAAAAGCTGCCGGACATCGGTTCGTCGGCCGGCGAACTGCTGACCCCGGCCCGGCAGGCCGAGTACGGCGCGATGATGCTGCGCGAACTGCGCAACTACGGCTACCTGCTGGACGACCCGCTGGTCAACGACTGGCTGCAGACCATGGGCACCCGGCTCGGCTCCAACAGCGACCAGCCACGCCAGCCCTATACGTTCTTCGTGATGAAGGACCGCCAGATAAACGCCTTCGCCACGTTGGGCGGGTATATCGGGGTCAATGCCGGCCCCGCGCTGAATGGGCCAGGCCGGCCAGCCACGCGGTGCGGGCGCGCC
>NZ_JBNNHG010000134.1:0-10512 GCF_050268705.1 Stenotrophomonas sp. NPDC077659
GGTCAGCAGCTCGGACTGGGTCATTCTGGCGATGTACGGGCGCACGGTCAGCGGCAGCGCATCACCAAAGGCCTTGGCGGTGTTGGCCGCGTCCTGGCCGGTCATGGCGTCGACCACGAACAGGGTTTCAGCCGGGTTGACCGCCGCGTGCAGGGCCTTGATCTCGGCCATCATCGCTTCGTCGATGGCCAGGCGGCCGGCGGTATCGACCAGCAGCACGTCCACGAAGGACTTGCGCGCATCGTCGATGGCCGCGCGCACGATGGCTTCCGGCTTCTGGTCGGCGCTGGACGGGAAGAACAGCACGCCGACCTGGTCGGCCAGGGTCTTCAGCTGCTCGATCGCGGCCGGACGGTAGACGTCGGCCGACACCACCATCACTTTCTTCCTGCGCTTTTCCTTCAGGTGCTTGGCCAGCTTGCCCACGGTGGTGGTCTTGCCAGCGCCCTGCAGGCCCGCCATCAGGATGATGGCCGGGGCGGGAACATTGAGGTTCAGGTCGCTGGCTTCGGCGCCCATCACTGCGGTCAGCTCGTCGCGCACGACCTTGATCAGGGCCTGGCCCGGGGTCAGCGACTTCAGCACTTCCTGGCCGACCGCGCGCACCTTGATGCGCTCGATCAGGGCCTGCACCACCGGCAGCGCGACGTCGGCTTCCAGCAGCGCGATGCGCACTTCGCGGGTCGCCTCGCGGATGTTCTCCTCGGTCAAGCGGCCGCGGCCACGCAGGCGCTCGATGGTGCCGGAAAGGCGCTGGGTCAGGGACTCGAACATGCGGCGCAACCTGTCTGAAAGCGGGGGACAATAAGGCCGACAGTATAACGGGTCCGCCCGCCTCCCCGGGCTGCGACCTCCGGGCCGTCGCCAGTGCCGCGGGGGTATGCGAAACTGCAACGATGATTGTTCTCATCGCCGCCCTGCTCTACCTGGCCGCCAGCGCCCTGCTGGTGCGTGCGCTTGGCCGCGATGACGCCGTCGGTTCGCCCACCTGGCTGTGGCCCGCGCTGCCGGCCATGCTGCTGCACGGCGGTTACCACGTGCTGGTGGCGCTGCGCACCAGTGGCGGGCCGGACATGCACTTCTTCGCCGCGCTGTCGCTGGTCGGCCTGGGCATGGCCTGGCTGACCTCGCTGGTCGGCGCGCGCGGGCGCATGTCCGCGCTGGGCGTGGTGGTGTTCCCGCTTGCCGCGCTGCTGCTGGCGGTCTACCACGGCTACGGCCATGAGCCGAGCAAGGTACTGGGCTGGCGCCTGGCCAGCCATGCCTGGCTGGCCCTGCTGGCCTACGCCACGCTGAGCATCGCCGCCCTGCTGGCCATCATGCTGTGGCTGCAGGAACGGGCGCTGCGCCGTCGTGAGTTCCGCCCGTGGCTGCGTGCGCTGCCGCCGCTGGCCGATCTGGAAGCACTGCTGTTCCGGGTCATCGCCGTGGGCTTTGCCCTGCTCACGCTCACCCTGGTGACCGGCGTGCTGTTCGTCGATGACCTGCTGGCACAGAAGCTGGTGCACAAGACCGTGCTCAGCGTGCTGTCGTGGATCGTCTTCGGCGTGCTGCTGATCGGCCGCCGCCGCTATGGCTGGCGCGGGGTGAAGGCGGTGCACTGGACGCTGTCGGCGATGCTGTTGCTGCTGCTGGCGTTCTTCGGCAGCCAGTTCGTGATCGAGCTGGTGTTCGGGCATACGCGTTAAAGGCGTGCCGACCAACGGTCGGCACCTACCGGAACATCGCATGATCGTGCCGACCAACGGTCGGCACCTACCGGGGCCGATGCCTGATATCGCGGTAGTGCCGGCCGCTGGCCGGCAGCACAGAGTTCCCGCGGATTGCCGGCCAGCGGCCGGCACTACCTTTACAGGCCGTACCGCTCGATCACATCCAGATGCGGCTGCCGGTCCTGGTCGCAGGCTTCAGCCAGGCGCAGCCAGCACTGCGGGTGCGACCAAGCGGCGGTGGACTGCTGCAGGTAACGGTGCAGCGCGAGCGGCGCGTGTCCCTGCGGCTGGGCCACGGTGAACAGCAGGCCCGGCAGCGTGCCCTCCTCCGCATCCGGGTCGGTCACGGTGTAGTCGGGGCGGCTGTGCGCCCACACCTGCCAACCCTGCGCTTGGGCACCTTCCACAAACGCGTTCCACGCCGCTTCGCCCGGGTGCGCGCCGTCAATCAGCCAGCTGCGCTCGAAACCACCGCGTTCCAGCACGTGAACCTGCGCATAGGTCGGAATGAAGTGCTGGCGCTGTTCTTCGTCTTCCGGGGCCGGATGCACCAGCGCAGCATCGAACACTACCCAGTCACCCACCTGCTGGGCACGGTTGGCCGGTGCGCTTTCGACAATGCGCGCGGTCACCGGGCCGGTGCGGCGCGCGTAGTACTCCATCGGCTCGCCCTGCTCCAGGCTGCGGATGATCACCCAGCCCCACGGCTCCTCGACCACACCGTCCTGGCTGGACAACTCCATGCCGATGGCCGCTGCCGAACGACGCACGGCGTCCCAGTCGCGCGCGGCGCTGGCCGCACTCATATGGTCCCAGTGCGCCGCGTTGGGGTCTTCGAGCGTTTCCACCAGCTGCGCATAGCAGGCCTGCGCCTCGCTGAAGCGGCCGGTTTCCATGTACATGCGCGCCAGCGTACCGCGCGCGCCGTGCGAGCCCGGCGACAGCGCCAGCAGCGCCTGTGCTGCCTGCTCCAGCGCCGGCCAGTCGGATACACGGCGTGCGCGCTGCACATCGCACCAGTGCGCGAACACCGGCACGCTGCCGCGATAGGTGTCGGCCAGCCGCCGCAGGCCATCATCGTCGCCCTGCTCGGTCAGCCAGCGCATCAGCGTGTACGCGGCGGCACCATCTTCATGGGCGTGGGCACGCACGAAATCCCACAGCAGCGTGCGCGCCTCGGCCTGCGCGCCGCAGGCGTTCAACGCCGAGGCGGCCACCTCGGCAAGCGCTTCATCATCCGGGCACTGTGCGTGCGCCTGCAGCAGCCATTGCGCCTCGCGCTCGGGATCACGCGAGGCATTCTGCCCGCCGCGTGCTTCCAGCCAGGCCAGCAGTTCGGCTGCCGGTACCGGCAGCGGTTCGACCTCGGGCAGTGCATCGATGCGGGCGGCCAAGGCGGCGACCCGCTCGCTGGCACCGCGGTCCTGGCGCAACTGCGCCAGATGGGTGCGGGCCAGGCCGAGCTGGCGCTGCGCCACCCAGCGCGCGCCGCGCTGCAGGGCCAGCTCCAGGCTCAATGCCGCCAGTTCGATGACCAGACGGTGGGCACCCACACGGGCGAAGTGTTCGAGGATGGTGTTGAAGCGCGTGCCCAGATCCCAGGTGTTGCGCGCCGGATCACGGCTGCACAGCAGCGCCACTGTGTTGGCCCACAGCCTCCAGGTATTCGGGGTCAGCTCGTTCCACGGCACCAGCTGCTGCAGCGCCTCGTCGTCGCGGCCGAGCTGGGCCAATGCCCAGGCGCGCGACAGGCGGCGCGGTACCGTACAGTTGGCCGGTTCGTACTCGCCGGCTGCAGCGACCTCAGCTTCGCGCTGCTCGATCAGCACCATCGCCTCCTCGGCGCGACCGCTGGCCAGCAGGATCTTGATCTGCATTTCCGGGAAGCTGTCGAACACTTCCTTGCCGCGCGCTTCCACCGCATCGGCCTGCGCCTTCAGGTAATCCAGCGCGTCCTGCGCGCGGCCATCATCCAGCAGGGCATCGGCCTTCTCGCAGCTCAGGCACTGGAAACAGGCCCAGGTCGGATCGATGCGTGCCAGCGTTTCGTCGCACACTTCGATGCGCTCGGGCACCCAGCCCGGGCCATCGATGTTGCCGTAGCAGGCGGCCAGATCCTGGGTCACGCAGATCGACTGCGGGCATTCCAGCGTGTCTTCGCGGTGCGCGCGCTCGAACAGCGCCACCGCCTCGCCCAGCGCGCTCTCGCCTTCAACGCGGTTGCCCACGCGGTTGCGCAGCGCCCAGTGGCCGACGTAGACGTCGACCCACGGGTTGTCCAGCGCCTTGCCCAGCGCACGCGCCTCGGGCAGCAGCGCATCGACGCGGTCGACCTGAAGTTCACTGACTTCGTCGGCAAGGCGGGTCAGCAGGTGCGCGTTCTGCGCCTGCCCGGCCTGGCGCAGGTCTTCCTGCAGCTTTTCGACCCAGTTCCAGATATCCATCGGGGGTTGGCGCTCCTGTCTAGCGTGAGGCTGGATGAGAGAAAGTGTGTGGGGTGTTCAGCGCAGCATGTGCTGCAGGGCCGTGGCGATCTCGCTGAAGGCTCCGTTGAGATCCGGCCCGGGGGTGGCCGCACCACGGGCCAGCGGACGGCCCTGCGCGGAAACGATGATCTTCAGCGAACGCAGCAGGCGTGCTGCGGCCGCCGCCTGCGGGTGCCCCTCGCGCTGCGCCTGCAGCAGGGCCTGCACGGCCGGGTTGTCCAGGTTGAGGTACAGCCGCGATGGTGCGCGCGCCTCGATGCGCGCGGTGAACTGGCGGGCCAGACGCAGCGCGGCCATCGACACGCGCTTGTCGTTCTCATCATCTTCCAGGCGCTGCTTCAGTTCGGCCTCGCGGTCGGGAACCACCACCACCGGCAGTGCTTCAGGACTGAAGCGGGCTGGCAGCAACTGCTCGCCATCGCCCAGATGTTCGCCCAGCCAGGCCAACTGCGCCGCGTCCAGGCTCTCATCGATGCGGAACAGCGCACGGTTGCCCTGCTCGGTCCCCAGCTCGACCAGACGCAGGCCCTTGGCCTGGGTCCAGCGGCGCAGGAACGGCACCACCGCATAACGATGGCCGTGCGCGACCGGCACGCCCATCGCGCGGAACAGCATTTCTTCGAAGCCACCGCCGTTGTCGAGAATCACGTGCACCGCACCGCGCGCCGGCAGCGCGCTGGCCGGCAGGTCTCCCTGCGAGGTCGGCACGCGCACATGTTCCAGCAGCAGCTCGAACAGGCGCTCATCGCACAATGCCGCACCCAGCAGCGCCTCGTTGTGGCGGGCCAGCACGCGTCGCCACGCTTCGGGCTGCTGCCGCGCCACCTCGGCCAGACCGTCGATCAGCGCTTCCAGCAGGGCGTGTTGCACGGCGCGGTACTGGTCGTCGCGCTGCAGGTCCTCGCGGCTGGCGGTCGGGGTCAGGCGCGAGGATTCGATGACCCCGCCGATGAAGCCCGCCCACGGCGGCAGCAGGTCGCGTGCATCGTCATCGAGCAGCATGCCGCGCACGAACACGGAAAGGTTGCGGTTGTCGCTGGTGCCGTAGGTGGCGCCATCCTGCACCCACAGCATGCCGGTGGCATCACTGTCGGCGTCAGCGCGCAGCGGCACGGTCACGATGGGCTCGAAATCATGCTCGAAGCGCGCCGCGAACTGCAGCGCCTGGCGACGGGCCTGCACCGGGTGCAGCGCCACCTCGCCCTGCCCGCGCCACGGTGGCGGCTCGGGGTTCAGCGCTTCGGCAGCAGCGCCGATGAAGATCGGCTCGGACAGCAGCGCGCAGTAGCGGCCCAGCACCTCGTACAGGCGCGCCTCGTTGGCCAGCGGAAGGAAGTCCGGGTGCAGCTCCAGCTCCACTTCGGTGCCCACAGCGCGCGCCGGCACTTCGCTCACCGTGTATTGCTCGGCATTGCTGGACACGTACAGGTGGCCCAGCTCCGGCGTCTGGTAGGAGGTGGTGCGTACGCTCACCCGCCGTGCCAGCACGAAGGCCGAGAGGAAGCCCAGGCCGAACATGCCGATCAGGCCGTCCTGATCGTCGCCCCCCTGGCGAAGGCCACGGGTGTAGCCGACGCCGACGGTGGCCAGGTAGTCGTGGATTTCCTGGCGGGTCAGGCCGGCGCCGGTATCGGTGATGCGCAGCACGCCTGCGGCGGCATCGACCTGCACCGAAATGCGCGAAGACAGCGAGATGCCCGGCTGTTCGATGCGGCGGCGGATGATCGAATCATGCGCGTTCTGTACCAGCTCGCGCAGGGCCACCATCGGAGTGGAATACAGGTGCTTGCCCAGCACCGTCATCAGTCCATTGAGATCGACCCCTGCGCGACGGATTTCGGCGGCGGGGGTGCTGAGCGTCGGGTCCTGCATGAAATCGGTTACTCCTTGCCACACAGGGCGCCACAAGGCGCCGTCGTCGAGCGGGAAAAACTAGCACAGCGAAGCTGACCGTTACTGCATCGGAAGGCCTTGGCGGAAAAGCAGCCGAGCATGGGCTCGGCTCTACAGGACCGATGTCACGCCGCGTCGATGGCCTCGGACAGGCGTTCGACCGCGATCACTTCCATGCCCTTCACGCTGCCGCCCTTGGGGGCGTTGGCCTTGGGCACGATGGCGCGCTTGAACCCGTGGGTGGCCGCTTCGCGCAGGCGGTCTTCGCCATTGGGTACCGGGCGGATCTCGCCGGACAGGCCGACCTCGCCGAAGGCAATCGTCTTTTCCGCCAGCGGCCGGTCCTGCAGCGACGACAGTACCGCCAGCAGCACCGGCAGATCGGCGGCGGTCTCCTGCACACGGATGCCACCTACGACATTGACGAACACATCCTGGTCGCCCACCAGCACGCCGCCATGACGGTGAAGCACCGCCAGCAGCATGGCCAGACGGTTCTGTTCCAGGCCAACGGCGACACGGCGCGGGTTGGACAGCGGCGAAGCATCCACCAGCGCCTGCACTTCCACCAGCAGCGGGCGCGTACCCTCACGGGTAACCATCACGCAGCTGCCCGGCTGGTGGGTGCTGGCACCGGACAGGAAGATGGCCGAGGGGTTGGAGACTTCCTTCAGGCCCTTGTCGCCCATGGCGAACACGCCCAGCTCGTTGACCGCACCGAAGCGGTTCTTGAACGCACGCAGCAGGCGGAAGCGGCTGCCGCTTTCGCCTTCGAAATACAGCACGGCGTCGACCATGTGCTCGAGCACGCGCGGGCCGGCGATACCGCCTTCCTTGGTCACGTGGCCGACCAGGAACACGGCCGTGCCGGTTTCCTTGGCAAAGCGCACCAGCCGCGCGGCACTCTCGCGCACCTGGCTCACCGAGCCCGGCGCAGCGGTCAGGGTTTCGGTCCACAGGGTCTGTACCGAATCGGCCACGATCAGCCGCGGCCCGGCCTTGGCCGCATGCTGCAGGATCGACTCGACGCCGGTCTCGGCCAGCGCGTTGACCCCGTCCAGCGGCAACTCCAGCCGGTGCGCACGGCCCGCCACCTGGGCCAGCGACTCCTCACCGGTGACATACAGCACCGGCAGAACGGCCGCCATTCTCGCCACCGCCTGCAGCAGCAGGGTCGATTTGCCGATACCCGGGTCGCCACCGACCAGCACCACCGCGCCCTCGACCAGACCTCCGCCCAGCACGCGGTCGAACTCACCGATGCCGGTACTGACCCGGCGGTGCTCGGTCTGCTCGACGTCCTTCAGCGCGGTGATCTTCGGCGGATCGATCTTGCCGGCCCAGCCCGCCCGTCGCGAAGCGGGCGCCTTGGCCGCGACTGCACTCTCCAGCACGATTTCCGACACTGAGTTCCAGGCGTTGCACTCGGTGCACTGGCCCTGCCACTTGCTGTACTCGGCGCCGCATTCGTTACAGACATAGGCAGTGAGGCGGGCTTTGGCCATGGGGCGGGACTTCGGTGCGGGGAGGTCAGGGAGGATAGCCGAGGCCGGTCGCAGGCGCTGCGACCCAGGGCACAAGGCAGGCCCGGTCATGACATCTTCGACTATGAGATGAACATCACACTTCTTCACTCTAAGGTTCAGCGCCGCACAGCCGCTATAGTCCGCGCCGCCGCGCCGCCTCCCCGCCCACGAAGGACCCTCAATGACTGGCACCTACAGCCAGAGCCTGGTTGTTTTCTCGCTGCTGGTCGCCATCCTTGCGTCCTACACCGCACTGGACATGGCCGGCCGGCTGGCCACTGCCGAAGGCCGCGTTGCGCGCTGGTGGCTCACCGGCGGGGCCACAGCCATGGGCCTGGGCATCTGGTCCATGCACTTTGTGGGCATGCTGGCTTTCGACCTGCCGATCCCGGTCGGCTACGACCTTGCCATCACACTATATTCGCTGGCAGTTTCGGTGGGTGCCTCGGCCTATGCCCTGTGGCTGGTCTCGCGCCCGCAGCTGCCCCGCCGCCGCCTGCTGGCCGGCGCGGTGCTGATGGGCCTGGGCATCGCCACCATGCACTACCTGGGCATGGCCGCGATGCGCATGCAGCCGGGCATCGATTACGACCCATGGTGGTTTGCTGCATCGATCCTGATCGCCATTGGCGCCGCCGGTGTCGCGCTGTGGATCGCTTTCCGCCTGCGCAGGGAGGGTGAGCGCACCTTCCGCCTGCGTCTGCCGGCCTCGCTGGTGATGGGCCTGGCCATTGTCGGCATGCATTACACCGGCATGGCGGCCGCCCGCATCCCCGAAGGCAGCATCTGCGGTGCGGTGATCAACGGCGGCATCGACAGCCGCTGGCTGGCGGTGCTGGTGATCGTGACCACGCTGGGCACCATCGGCATCGCGCTGGTCGCCTCGCTGTTCGACCGGCAGATGCGCGAGCGCACCGGGCTGCTGGCCGAGTCGCTGGAGAAGGCGAACGACAAGCTGCTGCAGGCCGCCCTGCACGACCCGCTGACCCAGCTGCCCAACCGAATGCTGCTGCAGGATCGCATCGAGCAGTACATCGAGAAGGCGCGTCGCCACCACCACGGCCTGGCCGTGATGTTCTGCGATCTGGACGGCTTCAAGGCGGTCAACGATGCCTATGGCCACCAACTGGGTGACCGGCTGCTGGTGCGGATGAGCGAGCGCGTCAGCAACCTGCTGCGCCCGCAGGACACCTTCGCCCGTCTGGGCGGCGACGAGTTCGTGATCGTGCTGGCCATCGACGAGCCGGACGATGCGGTGGTGGTGGCCGAGCGCATCATCGCCGCAGTGGCCGAGCCGTTCCTGATCGACGCGGCCGAACTGCAGGTCAGTGCAAGCCTTGGCATTGCCCTGTACCCGGACGATGGCGCGACCGAACGCGACCTGATGGCCCACGCCGACGCGGCGATGTACCACACCAAGGACGGCGGCCGTAACGGCTATACCTTCTTCACCCCATCAATGCAGGTCAGTGCCAACCGCCAGCTGCGGCTGCTGCAGGACCTGCGCCGCGCAGCTGATCGTGGCGAGCTGCGCCTGCACTACCAGCCCAAGTTCGTCGCTGCCGGAAGCCCGGCCGTGGGCGCCGAGGCGCTGCTGCGCTGGCAGCACCCGGAGCTGGGCATGCTCGCCCCGGACGTGTTCATTCCCATCGCCGAGCGCAGCGGCCTGATCCTGCCGATCGGCGAGTGGGTGTTGGACCAGGCCTGCGCACAGCTTCGTGCATGGCACGATTCGGGGCATCCCGAATGGACGATGGCGGTGAACCTGTCGCCGCTGCAGTTCTCCTCGCCATCGCTGGTGAACAACGTGCGCGATACGCTGGCGCGCCATGGCATCGCGCCGCAGCGACTGACCCTGGAGATCACCGAAACCACGGCCATGAATGACGTCGAGGCCAGCCTGGTCATTCTCAACGACCTGACCGCGATGGGCGTGCACATCTCCATCGACGATTTCGGGACAGGCTATTCCAGCCTGCTGTACCTCAAGCGCATGCCCGCCACCGAACTGAAGATCGACCGTGCGTTCGTGCGCGAACTGGAGCAGAGCGCCGAAGACGCGGCCATCGTATCGTCGATTGTGGCGCTGGGGCGTTCGCTGCAGTTGCAGGTGGTGGCCGAGGGCGTGGAGACGCGCGAACAGCAGGAATACCTGAGCGGGCTGGGCTGCGATCAGCTGCAGGGGTATCACCTGGGCCGGCCGATGGATCCGGACGAGTTCCTGCGCAAGGTGGGGTAAGGCGGGGTCGTAGCCGCCGGGTAGTGTCGGCCGCTGGCCGGCAATTGCGGGAAGCCGGCCAGCGGCCGGCACCACCCCATATTGAAAGCCATCCACGCATGGCGTGGATCTACTGCCGCCGGGCATGGCCCGGCGCCACCAGAGCGCGTCCCGACCGGTAGTGCCGGCCGCTGGCCGGCACTATCGCCCAAACAAAAAGGCCGCCCGAGGGCGGCCTTTCTGCGTGGCAACGTCGCAGAAACGTCAGTGCATCATGTGCACGTTCATGTTGTGCATGACCCACAGGGTGCCGGCCACGATGATGCCGATCACCACGACGGTGAAGGCCGCGGCGTTCACGTTCCAGCGGCTTTCCGACGAGCGGTCCAGATGCAGGAAGAACACCAGGTGGACCAGCATCTGCAGCACTGCGGTCACCGCGATGACCACACCGCTGACGGTGCGCGAGAAGTCGCCCGACATCACCACCCAGAACGGGATGACGGTCAGCACCACCGCCAGCACGAAGCCGATCAGGTAGGACTTGACGCTGCCGTGGCTCTCGCCACCGGCTGCATGGTCGTGTGCATGGTTGTCATGTGCCATTACAGCGCTCCATTGAGCACCCCTTGCGAAGCTGGAACGGCGATGCGGTTCACACCACGCTGCCGGCGGCA
>NZ_JBNNHG010000135.1:0-10443 GCF_050268705.1 Stenotrophomonas sp. NPDC077659
CACGCCCAGCGCGGCCACCAGCAGCATGCAGCGGAAGCCGAAGGCGGCCACCGCGATGCCACCAAGGAACGCGCCACCGATGCCCATCCACACGCCGAACAGCTTGGAGACCGTGGCGATGTCGGCCTTGTCGAAGCCCGAATCGAGATAGAACGGGCCGGCCATCACACCGATGACCTGGTCGGGGAACTTGAACAGGCCCACGAAAGCCAGCAGCCCCAGCGCCAGGGCGATGCCGTTGCGGGTGAAGAAGCTGGTGATCGGCTGCACGAAGGCTTCGGCCACATCGATGCGGCGCTGCACGGCCTGCGCGGGGCGGTCCGGCTCACGGCACAGCAGGGTGGTGATGATCGGCAGCAGCATCAGCCCGGCCATGGCCAGGTAGGCGATGATCCAGCCTTCGAACTGGGCCAGGTAGAGCGCGCCGGCACCGGCCAGGATCAGGCCGATGCGGTAGCCCAAGGTGTAGGTGGCCGCCAGCGCGGCCTGGGCGGTTTCCGGGGCGATCTCGATGCGGTAGGCGTCGACCACCGAATCCTGGGTCGCACCGGCGAAGGACGCCACCAGCACCCAGGCCACCAGCGGCCACACGCCCTGTTCGGGGCGCACGAAGGCCAGCGCGACCAGGCCGATCAGCACGGCCACCTGCGACAGCAGCAGCCAGGAACGGCGGCGGCCAAGGAAAGCCAGCAGCGGGAAGGCATAGCGGTCCAGCAGCGGTGCCCAGACGAACTTCAGCAGGTAGAAGAAGCTGGCCAGGCTGATAAGGCCGATGCTGCCCAGGTCCAGGCCGACATCACGCAGGCGGGTGGACAGGGTCTGCGAGGCAATCAGCAGGAACGGCAGGCCGCTGCCGAAACCCAGCAGGGCCATGGTCAGGGCCGAGGGCGTGCCGAAGGCGCGCTTGATCCCGGCCCAGCCCTTGTAGCTGGGCTTTGCAGCGGCTTCGCTCACAGGTCGTAGTCCACGGTGAACGGGGCGTGGTCGGAGAAGCGCTCGTCGCGGTAGATCGAGCAGCTGCGCAGGCGATCACGCAGGCCAGGGGTGATGAACTGGTAATCGATGCGCCAACCGACATTGTTGGCGCGGGCGGCGCCGCGGTTGCTCCACCAGGTGTAATCCTCGCCGGTGGGGTGCAGCAGGCGGTAGGCATCGGCCCAGCCGCGGCCGGTGGCCACGTCGGTGGCCTGGCCGTGGTCGGCGCACAGGCCGTTGAGCCAGTCGCGCTCCTCGGGCAGGCAGCCGGAATTCTTCTGGTTGGACTTCCAGTTCCTGATGTCCAGCGCCGAGCGGACGATGTTCCAGTCGCCGCACAGGACATAGTCGCGGCCGCTACGCGCCCACACCTCCAGGAACGGCCGCAGCCATTCCATCACTTCGAACTTGAAGCCCTGGCGCAGGTCGCCGGAGCTGCCGGACGGGATATAGAAGGAGACCACGCTGAGATTGCCGAAGCGGGCCTCGATGTAGCGGCCTTCGTCATCGAACGGGGCCCAGCCCAGCGAGGTGATGACCTGGTCCGGCTCGCGCTTGCTGTAGATGGCCACGCCGCTGTAGCCCTTCTTGGTGATGGCGTCACGGTAGAAGCAGTGGTGGCCGTCGGGGCGGAACATCGGATCGGTGAGCTGGTCTTCCTGCGCCTTGGTTTCCTGGATGCACAGAACGTCGGCGTCCTGGGCCCGGAACCAGTCGAGGAAGCCCTTGGTGGCGGCCGAGCGGATGCCATTGGCGTTGAAGCTGGTGATGCGAAAAGTCACAGTAACCTATTGTTCTTAAAGAATTTATATTCGGATTCACGCCTTCCGTACCAACGCCAGTACCTACTATTTCAGGCGCTGCGTACCAACACAATTGCGACGGCAAGACTACTTCTCGCCGTAGCCCAATGCTACCGATGGGAGAGCCGCTGGGCGACGAAGTAGTCGGGCTTCCCGACCGTGGCCCACTGGCGGACGGCCACGCATACCAGTTCCTTTGCGCGCATCGCGTCTACCGGAGATGTTCCGCTGTGGACGTAGTAGTCCACCCACCCGTACTGTTCAGGGGTTCCACGTCACAGGCCAGGTGCAGCAGGCAGTCGGAGTCCTCCTGCTCGTCATCCGGTGGTTCAATCCCCAGCTCTTCGCGCAGTTCGCGGGCCAAACGCCGAGCCTGCGTCCTTATCGTGTCAACCACCACAATCCCGTGAGCTATCAGGTCCTCGGCGATCATCGAGGTAGACTGCGGGGAGCGGAAAACAGGAATTTTCATGTGGCCGCCTTTTCTGACAAGGTGGCCTGAATCGTGCCGCAGCCCTATCGCAGATCCTGCGAACGCGGCCAGCACGTGCCTGAATCGCTGAACTTCGGAGAATCGAGTCGACCCGAGCCTGCTCGACTATGTACCAGCACTGCTTGGCACTGGAGAGGCGCCTGACTACTGTAATATTGTCACCAGCATTCAGGGCAAAGTCAGGAACGGCAATGTCTCCAAAAGGAATTGTTACGTGGCTCGCTATAGCCTTACTCGCCGGGGGTGCGGCTTGGTATGGGATCAGCGCAACTCGAAGTGGACCAGTATCCACCGGTCCAGTTGCAGAGCACCTCGGCCGCAAGCATCTACCGATCTCGCCAGTAGCGCGCGAAAGCCCCCCCGATATGCTTGGCTCAGAACTTTGGAGTAATGCCGACTCTCAGCCGACGGCGCTGCGTTTCAACAGCCTGCGCTCACGGGCGGAAGCCGGCGACATGACGGCGCAACGGGAACTGGCAAAGCTGTACCAACAGTGTTCGGTATTCAGCCTGTCCCCAACAAATATGTATGCAACATTAGATGCATATGCAGCTGCGCGCGGCGTCCCTAAAAGCACCTACGACGGAATCAAGAAACGATTCTCAGCGACTTGTTCTGCAGTAGATGGTGGCCAAGTAATACCGCATGAGGCATACACCAACTGGTTCGAGCGAGCCGCGAACCAAGGGGACACGTACTCCAAGGTTGCGGTGGCATCCCAGAATTGGGTAACGCTAAAAGCAGACGACTACCTGTCGCTAGCGCGTGATGTGGTCAATTCGGGTGATCCGGAAGCTATCTTCTCTCTCGGCGATCTGCTCGCACTCGCTCCTGAATCTAGCGATATCGCAGAGTTCAAATCTGCCATGACCGGACCATATGCCAACTACGCTTGGAGTATAGCAGCGTGCCGGTTGGGTGCAGATTGCGGCCCCAGGTCCTATCGATTGGACTCGCTCTGCATCAATGCAGGCATATGTGGAGCAGGAGATTTTGAAGGCGCTATCAGGAACAATGTGGTTCCTGCTGGGCAGCAAGAATCGCTGGACAGAGCGATGGTGGAAGTACAGAGAGCAGTTGGGAAGAAGCCATCTTAAGATGCTTTGAGCTGCGTTGCGCAGGATGCCCGCCGCGATGGCACCGCCCCAGTACGTGTTAGCGTTGCGATCCATCCAAGTCGTTGCATTTGTTCGCATCGGCCACACCAACGTTCGGACCAATCGGCATAAACATCCAGAAGTACGGATTGCCCTCACCAATATTCCGCAAGTTGACAGCCAAACGCGCTGCCAAAAGGGCGGGGATAATCTCGAATATCATCACAACCACAGAAACACCACCAGACCCTGAATACGCAGAACTGATAATTTGATCGATGCGGGTTTAAGCAAGCCGACGCACAGTAGGTTTTGCCCTGTTCTATGGGCATAGTTTGTTCGGTGACAACATAGAACTCAGGATTAGTTCCAGTTGCACCGGGTCGCATGCTGCCGATAATGCTGACCATACCGTAAGGAATGAAATTAGCGTTTCCGGTAGGGTTGCCCAATTCCTGATAGCCGTTGCTTACCACCCAACCCCAGCCAGTTCGCTACCAATTTGGGAAGGTACTGTTAGCAATTAGGTTGCCACCGGATCATTGATGGTTGACCTGCACGCGCATCTCTTGCACGACCGAAGCGTCAGCCTTGCCTGCCACCGATGCCTGCACACCGTCGATACGACTGGCCTGAGCGGCGATCTGCTGCCCCTGCTGCGTGACGCTGGCCTGCAGCAAGGTGACGCCACTACCGGTTGCCCGGCGGCCCGCGCAGCCCGCCGAGCGGGCCCGGCACGGCCTTCACCAAGGGCCGGACGAGCGCGGAAAGCCCAGCTGGATTAGGATTTGTGCTCCGAATGAAGATGAATCGAGTTTTGATGAGCGACCACCGTCACCGTTTCCTGCAGTTGGCCCTGACCGCCGATGCCCTGCGCTTCGGCCAGTTCACCCTCAAGTCCGGCCGGCTGAGCCCCTATTTCTTCAACGCCGGCCGTTTCGACTCCGGTTCGCTGCTGTCGCAGCTGGGCGCCTGCTATTCGGATGCCATCGATGCCAGCGGCATCAAGTACGACGTGGTCTTCGGCCCGGCCTACAAGGGCATCCCGCTGGCCACCGCGATGGCCTGCGAGCTGGCCCAGCGTGGCCGCGATCTGCCGCTGTCGTTCAACCGCAAGGAAGTGAAGGACCACGGTGAAGGCGGCCAGCTGATCGGCGCCGACCTGACCGGCAAGCGCGTGCTGATCGTGGACGATGTGATCACCGCCGGCACTGCCATCCGCGAAGCGCTGGCCATCATCCGCGCGGCCGGCGGCATTCCGGCCGGCATCGTGGTGGCCCTGGACCGCCAGGAAATCGCCTCGGAAGCCGACCACCGTTCGGCGGCCCAGGCCGTGGCCGAAGAGGCCGGCATTCCGGTGATCGCCGTCGCGACCCTGGCCGATCTGCTTGATTTCGCCTCTGGAAACCCGGAACTTGTGGGCTACCGGCAGCCGCTGGAAGCCTATCGGGCCCAGTACGGCGTCCGTTCCGCACGCTGACCCAGGGGAAGGTCGCATGTTCCGAGTTCCTGCCATCGTTGCCACCGGACTGCTGCTGGCGCTGCCGGCCTGCCTGCAGGCCAAGCCCGGCACGGCCGACAAGAAGCTGTACTGCTGGAACGAAGGCAAGGAGCGGATCTGCAGCGACGCGCTGCCGGCCGATGCGGTCAACAACGCCCGCGAGGAATTCAGCGCCAGGAGCGGCGTGCGCAATGCCCAGGTGGAGCGCGCGTTGACCGATGAGGAACGCGCCGCTGCCAGCACCGCGGCGGCGCAGGCGCAGCTGGACCAGATGGCGGCGCAGACCCGGCAGCGCACCGAACAGGCCATGTTGACGACCTATGGCAGCGAGGATGCGCTGCGCAAGGTGTTCAACGAGCGCCAGGAGGTGCTCGACAACAACCTCAACACCGCGCGCTACAACGTCGCCAGCCTGCGGGATTCGCTGGTGACCCTGCTGGCAACCGCCGGTGACCGCGAGCTGGCCGGCGGCAAGGTAAGTCAACAGCAGGCGGAGGCGATCCACCAGCGCCACGCGCAGCTGCAGGCACAGCAGCGACTGCAGGCCAGTTTCGAGCAGCAGCAGGTGACGCTGAAGACAGAGATCGAAGCCAGCCTGCAGCGCTACCGCGAGTTGAAGGGGATGGCCCCGGGCGGTTGAGGGCTGGCTGGTCTGCCGTGCAGCCGAGCATGGGCTCGGCTCTACAACCGGCGGCCTGCCGAGCACGCGCTCGGCGCTACAACAGGCGAGCCACGGAATTTATGCACTTTTTACGCGCTGGCGCCGTCCGGCGCGTAGTGCGTTTATGGGGGGCAGGACGACGATGACGGCCTGAGGTGGAGGGGTTCCACCAGGACGCTGTTGCAATGTTCCCTTGGCTGTCGTTGTTGTGTGGCGTGCTGGTACTGGTCGCCGCTGCCTATCTCCTTTATGTCGTGCTGCGGCCCGAGTCGTTCTGAGCGGAGCCTGCCATGACCGAGATGCTTGTGATTCTTGCCGCCAGTCTGCTGCTGGCCTGGCCGCTGGGCCTGTACCTGGCGCGCGTGATGCGTGGCGCGCCGATGAAGGTCGACGTGCTGTTCCATTGGATCGAGAAGCCGCTGTACCGGCTGTTCGGCGTGGATGCAGCGCGTTCCATGTCCTGGCGCGGCTACGTGCTGGCGTTCGTACTGAGCAACGTGGTGGTGGCGGTGCTGACCCAGGCGGTGTTCATGACCCAGGCCTGGTTGCCACTAAACCCGGACCAGATCCCGAACATGCGCTGGGACACCGCGCTGCACACGATGATCTCGTTCCTGACCAACACCAACCAGCAGCACTACTCGGGCCAGGCGCAGCTGTCCTACCTGGCGCAGATGACCGGCATTACCGGCCTGCAGGTGGTAACGCCGATGATGGGCCTGGCGCTGGCGGTGGCCACGCTGCGGGCGCTGTTCGCCCGTGCACCGCAGACCTCGGCCGGTGATGACCGGGAGGTGCCGGTGGGCAACTACTACGTGGACGTGGTGCGCCTGTGCGTGCGCTTCCTGCTGCCGCTGTGCCTGGTCTGGACCCTGCTGCTGACCAGCCAGGGCGTGCCCTCGACGATGGCGGGCGGACCGCAGGCCACACCGATCGACGCCAGCGCCGGCATGCCCCAGCAGAAACTGCCACTGGGCCCGGTGGCGGCGATGGTCGCGGCCAAGCAGCTGGGCGCCAATGGTGGCGGCTGGTATGGCCCGAACAGCAGTTTCCCGCTGGAAAACCCGACCCCGGTGTCGAACCTGCTGGAGGTGGTGGGCATCCTGCTGATCCCGCTGGCGGTGATCTTCATGATCGGTGCGTTCACCGGCCGGCGTCGTTTCGGCGCCCTGGTGTTCAGCTGCATGCTGGGCATGTCGCTGCTGTCCACCGGCGCGATGGTGTGGAGCGAGGGCCACAGCGCCAGCGCGGCCACGCCGTTGCTGATGGAAGGCAAGGAGGTGCGCTTCGGCGCCGATGGCACCGCGCTGTGGGCGGCGGTGACCACCCAGGTGTCCAACGGCTCGGTGAACGGCATGCATGATTCGCTGGCACCGCTGACCGGTGGCATCGCGATGGTCAACATGCTGGTCAGCGCGATCTGGGGCGGCATCGGCTGCGGCCTGCAGCAGTTCATCGTGTACCTGCTGCTGGGGGTGTTCCTGGCTGGGCTGATGACCGGGCGCACGCCGGAACTGTTCGGGCGCAAGCTGGAAACACCGCAGGTGCGCCTGCTGGCCCTGCTGGTGCTGCTGCAGCCGATCACCCTGCTGGTGTTCACCGCCATCACCCTGGCCGTGCCCGGCCTGGCCGGTACGTCCAACCCTGGCTTCCATGGCATCAGCCAGGTGTTCTACGAGTACGTTTCGGCCTATGCGAACAACGGTTCGGGCTTCGAGGGGCTGGGCGACGCCACCGTGTGGTGGAACCTGAGCTGTTCGCTGGTGCTGCTGCTGGGCCGCTTCCCGCTCCTGATCATCCCGCTGGTGGTGGCCGCACAGCTGGCCACCAAGCGCCGGGCCCCCGAAGCGGCCGGCAGCCTGCAGATCGAAACCCCGACCTTCGCCCTGACCCTGGTCTCGGTGATCGTCATCCTGACCGTGCTGCAGTTCATGCCGGCCCTGGTGCTCGGCCCGATTGCCGACCACCTGAGCTTGGGACTGCACTGAGGACACCCTGAAATGAGTACCTACGCAAGTTCTTCCCGCCGTTCTCTCACACCGCGCCCTGCCCTGCTCGATGGCGCCGGCCTGCGCCGTGCGCTGGTCGAAGCGGTGCGCAAGCTCTCGCCGATGCACCTGGTGCGCAGCCCGGTGATGGCGGTGGTGATGGCCGGCACGATCGTCGCGGCGATCATCACCCTGACCGGCAACGCGCCGCTGGGCTTCGGCCTGGCGGTGAGCGCGATCCTGCTGGTGACCGTGCTGTTCGGCAACTTCGCCGAGGCCGTGGCCGAAGCGCGCGGTCGTGGCCAGGCGGCCTCGCTGCGCCGTGCCCGCCAGGACCTGATGGCACGCCGCCTGGCGGCACCGCAGCCCGATGCCGCCGAAACCCAGATTCCGGCCGCCGAACTTCGCCCCGGCGACCACGTGATCGTCAGTGCCGGTGAACTGGTGCCGGCCGATGGCGAGATCGTGCAGGGCGTGGCCACCATCAACGAAGCAGCGGTGACCGGTGAATCAGCGCCGGTGCTGCGCGAGGCCGGTACCGACCGCTCCGGCGTGATCGGCGGCACCAAGGTGCTGTCCGACCAGATCATCGTGCGGGTGACCGCCGAGCCGGGGCACAGCTTCCTGGACCGGATGATCGCGCTGGTGGAAGGTGCCAACCGGCAGAAGACCCCCAACGAGATCGCGCTGACCCTGCTGCTGGCGGCGATGACGCTGACCTTCCTGGTGGTGGTGGCGACGCTGCCTGCCATCGGTGCGGCCGTGGGCGTGCAGGTCGATCCGCTGCTGCTGATCGCGCTGCTGGTCTGCCTGATCCCGACCACCATCGGCGGGCTGCTGCCGGCCATCGGCATCGCCGGCATGAACCGTGCGCTGGCCGCCAACGTGCTGGCCAAATCAGGCAAGGCGGTGGAAGTGGCCGGCGATGTGGACGTGCTGCTGCTGGACAAGACCGGCACCATCACCTACGGCGACCGCCAGGCCAGCCACTTCCACCCGCTGGCCGGCATCGATGCCAGCCAGCTGCGCGAAGCGGCGCTGCTGTCCTCGCTGGCCGACCCGACCCCGGAAGGCAAATCCATCGTGCGCCTGGCGCGCGAACAGGGCTGCGCCACCGCTGAGCCGGAGCAGGCCGAGTACCTGGCCTTCACTGCCCAGACCCGCATGTCCGGCGTAGACGTGGCCCAGCCTGGTCAGGAGCCCGGCCGCCAGATCCGCAAGGGCGCGCTGGATGCGATCCGCAATCACGTGCAGGCGCTGGGCGGCAACGTGCCTGCGGAACTTGCCGGTCGCGTCGAGCAGGTGGCACGCAACGGTGCCACCCCGCTGGTGGTGGCCGAGGGCCGCCACGTGCTGGGCGTGATCGAGCTGTCCGACGTGGTCAAGCACGGCATGCGCGAGAAGTTCGCGCAGCTGCGGGCGATGGGCATCCGCACGGTGATGATCACCGGCGACAACCCGCTGACCGCGGCCGCCATTGCGGCCGAGGCCGGTGTGGATGACTACATCGCCGAGGCACGGCCGGAAGACAAGCTGGCGCGCATCCGCCAGGAGCAGGCCGGTGGCCGCCTGGTGGCGATGGTGGGCGACGGCACCAACGACGCGCCGGCACTGGCCCAGGCCGATATCGGCCTGGCGATGAACTCCGGCACGCAGGCGGCGAAAGAGGCCGGGAACATGGTCGACCTCGATTCGGACCCGGCCAAGCTGCTGGCGGTGGTGGAAGTGGGCAAGCAGCAGCTGATCACCCGTGGCGCGTTGACCACCTTCTCGCTGGCCAACGATGTGTCCAAGTACTTCGCGATCCTGCCGGCGCTGTTTGCCGCCGCCGTTCCGGCGATGGCCGCGTTGAACGTGATGCAGCTGTCCAGTCCGCGCAATGCGGTGCTGGCGGCGCTGATCTTCAACGCCCTGGTGATTCCCGCGCTGATTCCGCTCGCGTTGCGGGGCGTGCGCTTCCGCCCGGCCACCGCGACGGCGCTGCTGCGCCGGAACATGCTGGTGTACGGCCTGGGCGGCGTGCTGCTGCCGTTCGCGGCGATCAAGCTGATCGACCTCCTTCTTGTCCTGGTATCCGGCGCATGAACCGTTCTGTCTCCACCTCCTCTTCCCTGACCCGCGAACACGCTGTCGAGGCCCGCGTGGCACGCCTGCAGGACGATGCCACCTGGCGCCCGGCCATCGGTCTGGGCCTGGCCACCCTGCTGCTGGCCGGTGCCGTCTACGCGGGCATCGCCACCGGCTTTGCAGGCCTGAGCTTCCCGACCCAGGCCGAAGGCAGCCTGCTGCGCGACAGCAACGGCCAGGTACGCGGCTCGGCGTGGCTGGCGCAACCGTTCAACGGCGATGGCTACTTCCAGGCACGCCCGTCGGCGGCCAACTACGACCCGATGGCCGCGGCGGGTTCGAACCTGGCCCGCAGCAACCCGGCGCTGGCCGAACGGGTGGCCGCCAGCACCGCTGCCGTTGCAGCGCGCGAGGGTGTAAGCCCGGCGCAGGTGCCGGCCGATCTGGTCACCCAGTCCGGCGGCGGCCTGGACCCGCAGCTGTCACCGGCGGCGGCACAGCTGCAGGTTGCCCGTGTGGCACGTGCGCGCGGCCTGCCGGTGGAGCGGGTGCAGGCGGTGGTGCGGGCGCATACCGAAGGCCGCCAGTGGGGCCTGTTCGGGCAGCCGCGGGTGAATGTGGTGACCCTGAACTTCGCCCTGGACCACGCGGCCAAGGCACCGTGATGCCGGCCTGCACCGGCGGCGCGCACAATGGCGGCCATGACAGCAGCGGCAATGAATGATGCGCGTACCCGCCAGGCTGACGCCCTGGTGGAGGGCCTGCAGCGCGAGGCCGGCGGCAAGCTGACCGTGTTCCTTGGCGCGGCGCCGGGCGTGGGCAAGACCTACACCATGCTGACCCGCGCGCAGGAAAAGC
>NZ_JBNNHG010000136.1:0-10435 GCF_050268705.1 Stenotrophomonas sp. NPDC077659
CCGAACTTGCCGTTCGCGGCATGAAATCGCGGACAACTTTGTTGACACTTACCGGGGTGTTGCGGCATCCAAAGCTCTGAGTGCAGAAGGTCGGGCACTTTTGAATTCCCGGCCTGTTGGAAGTGCACTCAAAGCGGACGCTGGGCACAATTCAGCGACCTTTATGCGAGAGACCGCTGCAGAAGCAGGTGTTCATACTCCATTGACAGGAGGCGACGGCGTGGTTCGCACTCTGACTCAGCTACCCGGTGAACTCAATGGAAAGGCTGGTCGGTTTGAATACATAGTCGACAAGGCTGGCGACTTGACCCATCAAAGATTTGTGGAAGGTGGCAGCATGAACGGAATACCAAACAAGAAGTGAGTGTCTACATGAGAACGTATGACTGTATTCAACCCTATGGGCCCTGGAGTCAGACCGAGGTGGCGTGGGCACTGGGGCGCCATCTGATTGACTTTGAGGTTGCGAAGCACTGCGCGTCGGAGCAGAAGGGACTGGAAGAGAAGTTCAATCTGAACTCCTTGATTGAAAGACTTGAAGGGGCTTTTCCCGATGAGCGTAATAGCGTAGCTGCGCAGTTGGCGGCATTCGACAAGAACTCAAACGAGGATGAGATTTTCAGAAGATGGCTGGTTGCATTTCTCGCGGACGCTTACGCTAAGCGCGATGAGATTGCTGATCCGCTCGGAGAGGTTGAGAGGATCTACGCTGATTTTGATTACCCGGAGTCTCTGGAGAGCTTTGTCAGGTACATGCCAGCTTCTGATGGGTATGATCCGGCTGCGCACTCACATGAGCAGAATGTTGCGCGGCTCTTCGAGAACTGGAAGCGTTATCTTGACTCGGCGAAGTAGCAGATTCACTCAGCGTAATTTCCTTCGCTTGACGTGCGTCGCTTCTTCCCGAAGCGCACCGTCCCGGCTTCCATGCCGAGGACGGTGAAGACTCCCAGAATCCGTGATCTGGTTCCATGCAGGAAGCTGTGTAGTGGATCTACCAGGCCTCACCCCTCGCGTGCGATCGCGCGCCAGCCGATGTCGGTGCGGTGGAACTCGTTGGCCCAGCTGACCTTGGCCACGCCGGCATAGGCATTGGTCTGCGCGTCGCGCACGCTGTCACCCAGTGCAGCCACGCACAGCACGCGGCCGCCGGCACTGAGCACCTGGCCCTGTGCATCCAATGCCGTACCGGCATGGAACACCTTGGCACTGGCCGGCACGTCGTCCAGGCCGGAAATCACGTCGCCGGTGATCGGCGTTTCCGGGTACGGCTTGGCGGCCAGCACCACGCCCAGCGACGGGCGCGCATCCCACTGCGCTTCTACCTGGTCCAGGCGGCCGTCGATGGCGGCTTCCACCAGCTCCACCAGGTCCGACTGCAGGCGCAGCATCACCGGCTGGGTTTCCGGGTCGCCGAAACGCACGTTGAACTCGATCACCTTCGGTGCGCCGCTGGCATCGATCATCAGGCCGGCGTAGAGGAAGCCGGTGAACGGGATACCGTCGGCGATCATGCCCTGCACGGTGGGATTCACCACCTCGCGCATCACGCGGGCGTACACCTCTGGCGTGACCACCGGCGCCGGCGAATAGGCGCCCATGCCGCCGGTGTTCGGGCCGGTGTCGCCGTCGCCGACGCGCTTGTGGTCCTGCGAGGTGGCCATCGGCAGCGCATGCACGCCGTCCACCATCGAAATGAAGCTGGCCTCCTCGCCGTCGAGGAACTCTTCGATCACCACGCGCGCACCGGCGTCGCCGAAGGCGTTGCCCGACAGCATGTCACGCACCGCGTCCTCGGCTTCGGCCAAGGTCATTGCCACGATCACGCCCTTGCCGGCCGCCAGGCCATCGGCCTTGACCACGATCGGCGCGCCCTTGTCGCGGATGTAGGCCAGCGCCGCGTCCACCTCGGTGTGCACGGCATAGAACGCGGTGGGGATGTTGTGGCGGGCCAGGAAATCCTTGGCGTAGGCCTTGCTGCCTTCCAGCTGCGCGGCGGCGGCGGTCGGCCCGAAGATGCGCAGACCGGCGGCCCGGAAGCGGTCGACCACGCCGGCCACCAGCGGCACTTCCGGGCCGACCACGGTCAGCGCCACGCCTTCGGCCTGGGCCAGCGCCAGCAGGCCGTCGATGTCGGTGACCTTCACCGCCACGTTGCGGCACTTGTCTTCGCTGGCGGTGCCGGCGTTGCCGGGCGCCACGATCACTTCGGTGACACGGGAGGACTGGGCCAGCTTCCATGCCAGGGCGTGTTCGCGGCCGCCAGAGCCGATGACAAGTACGTTCATCACGAGATTCCAGATTGCGTGGGAAGGGAAGATCGATATCCCCGGCGGCGCGCGTGGCTCACTCGCAGCCTTCGCGTCGCAGCGATTCGGGGAATGAATAGGCCCAGGTCTTCGGGTCCAGGGTAAAGCGGTGCTGCTGCCGGACCTGCTTGCCGCCGCAGGTGCTGCCGGTTTCCTCGATCAGCAGCGGCCAGACGCGCGCGCTGCGGTCGATGTCGTCGAAACGCAGTGCGAAATCGATGCTGAAACGGCGGGTGCGGCAGTCCTCGACGGTGTCCGGGTCGCTGCTGGCCCCCAGGTTGTCGCACTCGTACTGGGCGTCATTGTCGATATGGCTGCGCACGCTGCCACTGGCCACCAGGCCGTTTGGACCCGGCAGGATCAGCGACTGCGAAAGCAGTGAGAAGCCCTGCCCGAACCAGCCGTCCTCGACCCGGAAGCCATAGAAGTCACTGCCGGCGCGGATGACACTGACGGTGCCGGGCTGGCCACCGCTACCGAAGCGCTCGCCGGTCAGTTCGCTGGTCACTTCGAAGCCATCGCCCTTCGGGCGCAGCACATAGAAGTCGATCGTGCCCGGGTCGATGTGCGCGCCTTCGGACAGTGCGCCGCAGACCGCCAGCAACTGCTGCCAGCTGTCGCCGCTCACCACCGGTTGCTCGGCGCAGACCTGCCAGTCCATCGGACGGGTTTCGCCATCGTCGTTCCAGCTGCTGTGCCATTGCCCGGAGAGCCTGGCGTTCTTGCCGTAGCGCTGGACCAGGAAGGCCTGCAGCCGCGCGGTGCGGCTCACGTGCGCCGTCGGCCCGGCAGGGGCCGCCGAGGCGGCCTCCGACGGCGGCGCAGGCGCGGGGGACGCGGCTGGCTTGCAGCCCGCAAGCACGACCGCGCCCGCGAGGGCGAGGGCGGCCAGGGATTTCATCGAAACTGCGGACATCCGTGTCGCTCCAGGATCAGTGGCGGAAGTGGCGCACGCCGGTGAACACCATGGCCAGGCCATGTTCGTCAGCGGCGGCGATCACTTCGGCATCGCGCATCGAGCCGCCCGGCTGGATCACCGCCTTGATGCCGGCGGCCGCTGCGGCATCGATGCCATCGCGGAACGGGAAGAACGCATCGGAAGCCATCACCGAACCTTCCACTACCAGGTTTGCATCGGCGGCCTTGATGCCGGCGATGCGCGCCGAGTACACGCGGCTCATCTGGCCGGCGCCGACACCGATCGTGCGGTTGTCCTTGGCGTAGACGATCGCGTTGGACTTCACGAACTTGGCCACCTTCCAGGCGAACAGCAGGTCGGTGAACTGCTTGTCGGTCGGTGCCAGCTTGCTCACCACCTTCAGCTCATCGCGGGTCATGCCGCGGTTGTCCGAGGACTGCAGCAGCAGGCCCGAGCCCACGCGCTTGCTGTCGAAGTTGTTCAGGCCGTCGCCGTGCGGGATGCGCAGCACACGCACGTTGGCCTTCTTCTGCGCGTACTCCAGCGCGGCCGGCTCGTAGTCCGGGGCGATCAGCACTTCCACGAACTGGCGGTCCAGGATGACCTTCGCAGTGGCCGCATCGAGCGGCGTGTTGAAGGCGATGATGCCGCCGAAGGCGCTGGTCGGGTCGGTGGCGTAGGCCAGTTCGTAGGCGTCGCCGTTGCCGGCACCGACGGCCACGCCGCACGGGTTGGCGTGCTTGACGATGACGCAGGCCGGCGCGTCGAACTGGCGCACGCATTCCCACGCCGCATCGGCGTCGGCCAGGTTGTTGTAGCTCAGTTCCTTGCCCTGCAGCTGCTGGAACGTGGCCAGCGTGCCCGGCACCGGGTACAGGTCGCGGTAGAACGCGCCGCTCTGGTGCGGGTTCTCGCCGTAGCGCAGGTCCATCACCTTCACGAAGGTGGAATTCATCTGCGCCGGGTACTCGGCACGCGCCGGTACGTCGGCGTCGGTGGCGGTGACCGCCGACAGGTAGTTGCTGATGGCCGCGTCGTACTGGGCCACGCGGTTGAACGCGGCCACCGAGAACGCGAAGCGGGTGGCAGCGCTCAGCTGGCCGTCGTTGGCTTCAAGCGAGGCCAGCAGTTCGGCGTACTGCGACGGGTCGGTGGCCACCGCCACGCGGGCGAAGTTCTTGGCCGCCGAACGCAGCATGGCCGGGCCGCCGATGTCGATGTTCTCAACCGCGTCGGCCAGGGTGCAGTCGGCCTTTGCGGTGACCGATTCGAACGGATACAGGTTCAGCACCAGCAGGTCGATGGCGCCGATGCCATGCTCGGCCATCACCGCGTCATCCAGGCCGGAGCGGCCCAGCAGGCCGCCGTGCACCATCGGGTGCAGGGTCTTGACCCGGCCGTCCATCATTTCCGGGAAGCCGGTGACCTCAGCCACGTCCTTCACGGCCAGGCCCGCCTCGCGGATCGCCTTGGCGGTGCCGCCGGTGGACAGCAGCTCCACGCCGCGTGCCGCCAGCGCGGTGGCCAGCTCGACCAGACCGGTCTTGTCGGAAACGGAGAGGAGGGCCCGGCGGACGGGCAACAGATCAGCAGTCATGGGACAGAATCGGCAGCGGAGCGGGGCCGATATTGTAGGCGGTGGGGGCCGGTGGCGGGCGCCGTGGGGCGAAATCGGCCGAGGGCAGGGGCCGGTGGCCGCCTTCGGCACAGCCCGGTCGGCCGCAGACGGCGCGCAATCCGATGGGGCGGCAGCGCCCCGATCGGGTAGGCTGTGCCCGGACTGCCAAGGATCAGCAGGTACAGATCGTGTCGATCTATGCATTGAAAGGACGTTTCCAGGACCTGTTGCGTCCGGCCGTACGCGGTCTGTACCGCATGGGGATCACCGCCAATACGGTGACCGTGGCCGCCGCCGTGGTCTCGCTGCTGGTGGCCGCTGCCGTCTGGTGCTGTGCGCCTGCCCAGCCGCTGCTGTACCTGTTGCTGCCCCTGTGGATGCTGCTGCGCATGGCGCTCAACGCCGTGGACGGCATGCTGGCCCGCGAATTCGGCCAGCAGTCGCGGCTGGGCGCCTATCTGAACGAATTGTGCGATGTGATCGCCGATGCGGCGCTGTACCTGAGCCTGCTCGGCGTGCCGGGCGTGCGCCCGGAGGCGCTTTGGCTGCTGGCCTGGACCGCGGCGCTGAGCGAGTACGCCGGCGTGCTGGGGCTGATGGTCGGTTCCAGCCGCCGCTATGACGGCCCGATGGGCAAGAGCGACCGCGCGTTCGTGATCGGTGTGCTGGGCCTGTTGCTGGCCTTCGGCTGGGGCGGCGCACTGACGGTCAGCGGCGTGGCCGCAGCCATGGCAGTGCTGTGCGTGCTGACGATGATCAACCGCGTACGCCGCGGACTGCAGGAAGCGGCGGCGCCGCGATAACCACACCAAGACAACACGTCACATCCATCAGGAGATTGCATGCGTCAGGCGCAGGAACGGGAATTCCACAGCTTCGACCAGGTACCGCTGTTCTACCGGTACTGGGCGAGCGCCACCGCAGCCCCGGCCAGCAAGGCCATCGTGCTGCTGCATCGCGGTCACGAACATTCCGGGCGGGTCACCCACCTGGTCGACGAGCTGGACCTGCCCGACACCGCCTTCTTCGCCTGGGATGCGCGCGGCAATGGCCGGTCGCCGGGCGCGCGTGGCGATGCACCGGGCTTCCCGGCGCTGGTGCGTGACCTCGACAGCTTCATCGCCCACATCGGCGCCGAGCATGGCATCGCGGTGCAGGACATCGTGGTGATCGCGCAGAGCGTGGGCGCGGTGGTGGCTGCCACGTGGGTGCACGATTACGCACCGCGCCTGCGCGCGCTGGTGATGGCTTCGCCGGCGTTCAAGGTGAAGCTGTACGTGCCGTTCGCGCGCCCGGGCCTGGCATTGATGCAGAAGCTGCGCGGTAACTTCTTCGTCAACAGCTACGTCAAGCCGCAGTGGCTGACCCATGATCCGGCGCGGGTGGAAAGCTACCGCACCGATCCGTTGATCACCCGGCCGATCTCGGTGCGCGTGCTGCTGGGCCTGTACGAGGCCGCCGACCGCATCGTGGCCGATGCACAGGCGATCAGCGTGCCGGTGCAGCTGCTGGTGTCCGGTTCGGATTTCGTGGTGCACCGTGGCCCGCAGGACCGTTTCTACGAGCGCCTGTCCAGCCCGATCAAGGAGCGCGTGCACCTGCCCGGCTTCTTCCACGACACCCTGGGCGAACGTGATCGCGCGCCGGCGCTGGCGCGCATCCGCAGCTTCATCCAGGCGCGTTTCGCCGAGCCGCTGCGCGAGCTGTCGCGTCGTGACGCTCACCGGCATGGGCCGACCTTCGAGGAATCGGAGATCCTGGCGTGGCCGCCGGAACGCAACAGCCTCGCCGACCTGCGCTGGCGCGTGGTGCGCGGTGGCCTGCGCTTCGGCGGGACGTTGTCCGAAGGCATCGCACTGGGCCTGCAGACCGGTTTCGATTCGGGCAGCACGCTGGACTACATCTATCGCGACGAAGCGCGTGGCAAGGGCCCGCTGGGCCGCATGGTCGACCGCAACTACCTGGATGCAATCGGCTGGCGCGGCATCCGCATCCGTGGCCAGCACCTGCAGGAACTGCTGCGCGATGCTGCCCAGCGCCTGCGCGGGCAGGGCACCCCGGTGCGCGTGCTGGACGTGGCCGCCGGCCATGGCCGGTATGTGCTGGAAGCGCTGGGCCAGGGCGAACAGCGCGCCGACCGCATCGTGCTGCGTGATTTCAGCGATCTGAACGTGACCCAGGGCCAGGCCTTGATCGAGCGCCTCGGTGCGGCCGACATCGCCCTCTTCGAGCAGGGCGATGCGTTCGATCCGGCGCAACTGGCGGCGGTGGACCCGGCGCCGACGCTGGCGGTGGTATCGGGCCTGTACGAACTGTTCCCCGACAACGACGCCGTGCTGCGCTCGCTGCAGGGCATCGCCGCAACCGTACCGGTGGGCGGCTACCTGGCCTACACCGGCCAGCCCTGGCACCCCCAGCTGGAATTCATCGCCCGCGCGCTGACCAGCCATCGAGGCGGCGCCGCGTGGGTGATGCGCCGCCGTACCCAGCAGGAGATGGATGAGCTGGTGCGCCTGGCCGGGTTCGAGAAGGTGGCGCAGCGTATCGATGACTTCGGCATCTTCACCGTGTCGCTGGCGCGCCGGACCGCGTGATGGCGACGCTGGCCGCCACCCCGCTGGCCGCAGAAGGACGCCCCTGGCGGCGCGCCCTGCTGTGGCTGGCCCTGCTGGGCCCGTTCTTCTTCGCCAGCTATGGCTTCGCCAACTGGATGGCCGGTCGCCATGCCGAACTGCCGGTGATGGCG
Source organism: Stenotrophomonas sp. NPDC077659 (assembly GCF_050268705.1). Lineage (NCBI taxonomy): Bacteria > Pseudomonadati > Pseudomonadota > Gammaproteobacteria > Lysobacterales > Lysobacteraceae > Stenotrophomonas > Stenotrophomonas sp. NPDC077659. The sequence goes on from NZ_JBNNHG010000136.1 coordinate 7,593, forward strand.
TTTGCCTGGGAGACGCGCATTCCCTTCGTGCCGTGGACGATCGTGCCGTACTGGTCGATCGACTTGTTCTACGCGGTCTCCTTCTTCCTGTGCCGGCAACGTCTGGAACTGGACCGGCATGCGCTGCGGCTGTTCAGTGCACAGCTGATCGCGGTCACCTGCTTCCTGCTGTGGCCGCTGCGCTTCAGTTTCGAGCGTCCGGAGATCGGTGGCGTGTTCGGTTGGCTGTTCGATGTGCTGCTGGGCTTCGACAAGCCGTTCAACCAGGCGCCATCGCTGCACATCGTGCTGCTGATCGTGCTGTGGGTGAAGTTCGCGCAGTACCTGCACGGCGTCTGGCGTTGGGTGCTGCATGTGTGGGCACTGCTGATCGGTGCGTCGGTGCTGACCACGTTCCAGCATCATTTCATCGACATCCCGACCGGGCTGCTGGCCGGCTGGCTGTGCGTATGGCTGTGGCCGGAGCAGGGCACGCCGCCGCTGCGCGCCTGGCGTACTGCGCGTGATGCCAAACGTTGGCGATTGGCCGCGCTGTACCTGCTGGCGGCCACCGTATTGCTGGTGCCGGTGGTGCTTCTGCGTGGCGCGGCGCTGTGGCTGCTGTGGCCGGGGGTTTCGTTGCTGCTGGTGGCGCTGGCCTATGCCGGGCTGGGTACGGCGGTGTTCCAGAAGCGGGCCGATGGCCGCCTGACCATGGCCGCGCGCTGGCTGCTCGCCCCCTACCTGGCGGCGGCCTGGATCAATTCGCGGTGGTGGACGCGACGCGTGCCGCAGCCGGTGCCGGTGCTGGACGGCGTGTGGCTGGGCCGGATTCCCTGCACGGCATTGCCGACACCTTTGGTGGGCGTGGTCGATGCCTGTGCCGAGCTGTCCTGCTGCGCGCCGGGTGCAGCGTACGCCGGTGTGCCGATGCTGGACCTGGTGGTGCCAGAACCAGAGCAGCTGCGCGAGGCAGCCGAGGCCATCGAGCGCCTTCGCACGCACGGGCCGGTGCTGGCGTGCTGCGCGCTGGGTTACTCGCGCAGTGCGGCCTGCGTGGCGACCTGGCTGCTGCGCAGCGGTCGTGCGGCGGATGCCGATGCGGCGGTGGCGATCGTGCGTGCCGCACGTCCGGGCATCGTGCTGGGCAAGGCGCACCTGCGTGCGATCACCGTTGCCGCCGGAGACCCTGCATGAGCACCACGCCTGATATTTCGACCATGCAGCTGCTGCTGCGGCAGGGGCGTTGGCCGGCAGGCCTGTCGCTGGCGCTGCTGCTGGTGGCGTTGCTGCTGCTCGGCATCGAGCCCGGGCTGGCGATGCTTGCCGCCGGACTGTTGCTGCTCAGCGTGGTGGCAGGCGTCGCCCAGGCCTATCACGCGTGGCGGGTGGCACTCGATGCCAGCCTGCTGCAGCTGCTGCGCGATGAAGGCTTGAAGGATGAGGCCGCGGCGCAACGCATCGACCGGCTGCTGCATGACAGTGGCCTGCGCCGCACACCGGGCGCGGAACCGTCGCGGGGCTGGGATCTGCGCTGGGCCGGCATGCGCCGCCTGTTGCTACGCCAGTATCTGCTGACTGCGGTGCAGTTCGCACTGCTGTTGCTGGCCGTGTTGTGGCCGCAGACGTGAACGGGAGGGATGGATGTTCGCCGAACTGATTGCCCGCGCCTGCAGTGGCGCGATCCATGTGGTGACCGGCGCGCGCGCGCTGTGGATCGGCTGCGCGCCGTCCAGCGAGCACCGCGTCTACTACGGCAACCACGCCAGCCACGGTGACTTCGTGCTGATCTGGTCGTCGATGCCACCGGCCCTGCGCCGCCAGGTGCGTCCGGTGGCGGCGGCGGAGTACTGGCAGCGCGACGGCCTGCGCCGCTACCTGATCGACGCGGTGTTCAACGGCGTGCTGGTCGAGCGCGAGGCCGGGCATCGCCAGCAGGACCCGTTGCAGGTGCTGCGCGAAGCGGTCGATGAAGGCTGTTCGCTGATCCTGTTCCCGGAAGGCACGCGCAATGTCGGCGACGAGCCGCTGCTGCCGTTCAAGAGCGGCATCTACCATCTGGCGCGGCAGCGGCCGGAACTGGAGTTCGTGCCGGTGTGGATCGACAACCTGAAGCGGGTGATGCCCAAGGGCCGTTTCCTGCCGCTGCCACTGCTGTGCACGGCCACCTTCGGCACGCCGCTGCGGCTGCAGGCCGATGAGGACAAGGCCGCACTCACGATAGTTCGCAAGATCTGCCGGAAGAGTTCTCCGGTTGAACTTAGTTCGAGCGGTCATGTTCACACCTGAGCAGCCTTGTGTGCACAGACCATGGATGTGCATCCATATCCGAGCCAATCGATCGAGCGCGCAGCGCAAGAACCGCAGCTCCCACCACCACTGCTGGGTGCCCTCGGTTAAGTGCTCGTATGACCTCTCCTAAGGTCGCCTTGCCGCGCCGCCGAACCACCGATTCGACTTCCTTTGCCAGAGAGGTAAGATCCGAACCGCGGCACCGGTGAAAAGCAGAGATTGCCGCCTGCCAGTTGCGGATCCTCATCTTCGCCCGACCCAGGTCACGTGTGCTGAAGACAGCAACTGAATACCCACACTCCTTGCTCAGTGCTTCGATATCTCGGCTGGCCCTGTCCGATCCATCGTCGATCATCCTCGCCTGAATAGAGCCATCAGTCAGGGTGGTAAGCGCATCAAGGCAGATTGAGCCGCTGCCTAGAGACACCTGTATCAGTTGCTCGCGATACTCTGCGTCACGGACGCTTGCGTCGCCTTCGCAATAGAAGAAAAGCTTCATCCTCAGGTCACCACTCAGCTCAACGGCGAGGATCCCGCACCGGTGGTGGCCGAAATGATGGCGGCGGTCACCG
>NZ_JBNNHG010000137.1:0-10287 GCF_050268705.1 Stenotrophomonas sp. NPDC077659
GGCGCGGGCGCGGCCGAAGCCGTAGCCGTAGCCGTAGCCAACGCACGCGACTGCGGCTGGCCATCGACGCGCTGCTCCAGGCCATCCATGCGACCATTGAGCTGCTGCTGCACGGCGTGCAACTGGCCACCGTTGACCGCCTCGCGACTGCCGGCCGCGATCAGCCCGTTGGCCACGTTGGAGATGACCATGCCGTTGGCGCCGGCCAGAGTGAGCTGGGCGGTGCCGTCGCTGCGGGTGGAGGGGGTGTCCTGGAGGACCGAGCGGAGTTGGGTTTCGACGCGGTCCATGCGGGTGCCGGTGGTGATTACGGCGGAGTCCAGCGTGGTAAGTGCGTCGTTGACAGTGCTCTGGTGCTGGCCCTGGATGTTGAATCCGGGGGTGGTGACGTTGCCGTTGGCGTCGATGTTGCCGCCGAGGGCGGACAGGGCGCCGCGGAGCTGGCCGATGGTGGCTGCGTCGTTGGCGTTGCGGCCGTTGGCTACGCCCGTGAGACGGCGCTTCAGCCAGTCATTGCCGAAGGACACAGTGTCTGCATCATCGGCGATAGATTGATAGCCGATGGCAACCGAATTGCTGGCATTAGAACGGACCTCACTCCCTGCACCGAGAGCGATGCCCCCTCTAGCAGCCACTTGGGTCCTGCCACCCACAGCGAAGCCATCTTCTGCTTGCTCATGGACGTAGGACGCGCGCCCCAATGCCACCGAATTTTTTCCTTGGGCCGTTGCCCATGCACCTACAGCCACGCCGCCTTCTGAATGCAATGATGCCTTTGCGTTCTTGCCAATCGCCAACCCAGCTGGGCCTGCTTGAGCTGGATACTGCCAATCCTCAGGGATCCAGCCAAATGCGAAGTTGTTGCCCATTTCTTCAATGGAGCTCAGTCGTAGGTTCGTGCTGTAAAGCTGGCTCCCACGCACCACATCCGAACTATCCGCGGAGAGGCGCGCATCGGCGACACCGGTCAGGCGTGCGCCGCCGAAATCGATGAGGTTTCCATCGCTAATCTCAGTCAGAAGATTCTTCTGATCCGAGATCCAATCGCGCTGCATTGCATCAAGGTCGCGTCTGTTGCGCTCGATCTTCTGCTCCGTGGCATGCAGCTGATTGCCAGTCACTGCATCACGGCTGCCTGCAGCAATGCGTCCATCGGCCAGATTCGAAAGAACCATGCCTTGCGCACCGGCCAGATTCAGCTGACCAACTCCATCCACCCCGGTCGAGGATGATTGCTGGAACGTCGCACGCAGCTGACCTTCGAGGCCATCCACGCGACTGTCTGACCGGACCACCGCCCCATCGAGTGCAGCCAAAGCGTCTCCGACATTGTTCTGTGTACTGCCCTGTACGCTATAGGTCGGGGAGATGAAGTATCCATTCCCATCCAGACCTGCTCCACCACCCAAGCCTGATACGGATTCGGCAAGCTGGCTTATGGTCACGGCGTCGGAATCGCGGATGCCTCTACCGACATTGACAAGCCGACGCTGAAGATCGTCATGACCGAATGAAACGGTAAACTCTTCCGACGCCAAGGAGCGGCTACCAATAGCCACGCTGTCAAGCGCGCCAGACTGCACGCGGCTTTCTGCACCAACTGCAAGCCCCCCTTCAGCCTCGACCAATGACCTGACTCCCAGTGCGAAGCCCGCGGTTGCACCGTCACGAACCGACGCAGCTCGCCCTATTGCGACAGAATTGGTACCACCCGCAACGGCATAGCCGCCAACCGCGACTCCTCCTTCACCAGAGATGGACGCCGATGCAGAATCTCCGATGGCTACAGAGAATCTTCCCGCCGACGCCTGCTCCTGATCGCCACCAGCACCTACAGCAATGAACCTTCCGACCCCTTCCAGGGCCGAGATCTTCTGGTTCGTAGCAAACAACTGCCCGCCATTCACTGCATCCGTGCTGGTCGCAGAACTGATATCACCCGCTGCCACACCAGATACGCGGGCGCCCTCCATATCCACCTGGCGACGATCAGCACTGAACTTCACCACACCCTCCAGATCCGGATCGTAGTTGTCGAACTCCGTACGCAGAGTATCCAGCTCGATCCGGTTGTCAGCGATACGTCCGTCGTGATCCGTCAACTGCTGCGCATGACCAGCCAAAGCCAGTCGCTGCTTCTCCACCGAGGCGTTGGTTGCAAACAGCTGCTGCCCGGTCACTGCATCCGTGCTGCCCGCACTCAGCGTGCCGTTGGCGATGTTGTAGATACGGCGCTTGGCCCCGGCTTTGTTGGCAACATCCACGATTGTGCCGGTGTTCTGCGCACCCAGACGCAGGTTGCCGCCTGCCGACGCCTGACCAATCAGGCCGTCGAGTACCGCCATGCGCGTGTTGGTGGCATGCAACTGCTTGCCGGTAACAACGTCGGTGCTGGACGCATCCAGCGATCCTTCCTTTACACCGGAAATGCTGCGCACCGCGTTGGACTTGTTGCGGACATCCAGGACCGTGCCGGTGTTCTCGCCGCCCAGGCGCACGTCGCCACTGGCCGTCTCCTGGCGCACCAGTCCGCTGACCTCCGTCGCGCGGGTCAGCGCGGTGGTGGCTGTGGACTGCGCCGCCGTAGCCGCGGTCTTTGCCGCATCAGCCACGCTCCGGGCACTGGTCACAGCGACGTTGGTGGCATTCAGCTGCTTGCCGGTAACGGCCTCGGCGCTGGTGGAGCTCAATGCCGCATCGGCAACATTGACGATCTTCCGCTTGAGGCTGTTGCTACCCACGGAAACCTGGTTGGCGGCCGTTGTCTGCGCGCCATTGCCCAGGGCGACGGACCCGCTGTGCTGGGCCACCGAACGATCCCCCAGCGCGAGCGCGCTGCTGGCGGTGGCCTTGGCAAGGTTGCCAAGAGAGGTTGCGTAGGACGCGCTGGACTGGGCCCCGCGGCCAATGGCAGTGGACTGGCTGCCCGCTGCGGCGCTCTGGTAGCCCATCGCGGTGGCGTGCGTGACATTCGCCGCCGCCTCGTTGCCGACAGCTACCGCTCGATCTCCCAATGCGCTGGCCTGCAGCCCCGCTGCCACTGCGCCATTGCCGCTCCGGCTGCGCGCGCCCAGCGATACGCCGGCATTCAGACTGGTGCCCTTGTTGCCGCTCGCATCCACGCCCGCGCGGGCATCGTAGCCCAGTGCCACGCTCTGCCCGTTGTACGCTTTGGCGTTATACCCCAGTGCGGTACTGATGCCATATGCCGCCGACTCGGCCGTTGCCCCCTCGCCCAGCGCAAGTGCTTTGGCCGTAAGCTTGGCTGTGGCGGCGCTGACATTCTGATTGGTGGCATACAGCTGCTTGCCCGTGACGGCATCGGTACTGCTGGCATTCAATCGTGCGTCATTTACGTTGACGATGCGGCGCCTTGTGCTGCTGTTGCCCACCGAAACACTGTTGACTTCTGTGGCCTCCGACCCTCGCCCCAGCGCGACAGTGCCACTGGCAGTCGTCTTTGCCGCATGACCAATGGCCACGCCATCATAGTCAGCGCGCGCCTCTCCGCCCAGGGCAATCGCGCCGGTCCAGCCACCTCTACCGGCGTACGCGTTGCCGCCGATGGCGATCCTGGCGTTGCCCGCGCCATTGTTTGTATTGGATCCACTGCCGATCGCAATGGAATTTTCCGTGTAGGCCTTGGCGTTGTTGCCAAGTGCGGTGGCACCCACACCACGGGACACCGCCATGGCACCTACCGCCGTCCCGTATCCGCCATTGATGTCGACGCCATGCCCCAGCGCCACGTTGTTGTCGCCCACCGCAAGGATGCGATTGCCGTACGCCACAGAGCGGTTTCCGCTCAGAAAAGAGGTCGAACCAAGAATCAGCAGATGATCACCGGACAGGGTGGAATCCCTATAGCCCGAATCCGTAACCCATGCCGCCTGCCTGATCACGAGCTGCGCTCGCTCCGATGGCTCAATGGAATGAACCCCGAATACAGACGCCATTGCGTTCCCAAGCCACTGCCGCTTCCACTGCTCGGCTTCATTGTCCACCGTTCCCTCTTCCTGCACCGCACCTTCCAGCGTTGCCGCGCAGGCCAGCACTGGCATCGACACCATCAGAACCGCGCCGAGCACACTGAGTTTCGAGGGTGATTTTTTACCGCGCGCGGTCGCCAGATCACTGGCAACAACCCAGCAGTTGCGGGTAACGGACCAGAGGCGGCGGTAGATCTTGTTCATGGTATGTCCTTGACAGGGAAGGCGAAGAAAGCCACCGCGGTCCAGTAATCCCAGTGGCAGGAAGGATTCAGAGCGCGAGCGTCTGCACGTGCTCGCGATAGCCATCGCGGGTGAGCCGATAGCGCAACTGCAGCGTATGGCCCGCCTGCACCGGGAAAGGCAGTTCCACGCTGTTGCCCGGGTACAGGCTTCGGGACAGATCGTGCGCCGTGCAGCGCGCACCCACGCAGTCGGCAATGCTGGTGATACCGACGCGCACCGTTCCCGTATTGCGCAGCCGGTTGCCTTCCACACGCACTGCCATTTCGGGCTGCGCCGGCAACACATTCACCAGTGCCCCCCACACCAGGCTGACGCCCACGTTGGCCTGCGCACGCTCGCCCTCGCCCGCCAGTTCGACGGTATCCGGGCCACGCACCCCTTCGAAGTACACGCGGTATGCCGTTTCCTTCTCTACGGGCTGCAGCGGGATCACCCGGATCAGGCGATTGCCACCGCCGGCCAAGGCAAACTTGCCAGGCGTAACGGCAATGGCTGCCTCGCTGGATTCCACATCAACTTCTCGCTCGTCTGGGCCTGCCGGGTCGACAATGCGCTTGATGGATGCCTGCACATACTGCGGTTGCGTGGACTGCGAATAGATGCGTATCTGCGCGGCCTTCTTCGAATCCACCGACGTTCGCATGGGGTGTACGGTAAGGTTGGCGTGGGCTGGCATCGCCAGCAGCAGCGACAGAGGAAGCAGGCAGCGGATGAGAGGTTTCATCGGAGTCTCCATGGGGATCAGGGCGTGACAGTGGGAACACGCAGTTCCACGTTGAGATCACCGCTGTAGTAGCCGGGGCGCTTGCTGCTGACCGGCACGCGCGGGGTGTCCAGCGTCAGGGGCGTGGGCACGCAGAACACCGGCTGGGTCATGCCGGGCAGCAGCACCAGCCGCAGCTTTGCGGTGTCGATGCCATGCAGCAGCTGCTCCACGCCGTTGCGCATGGGCAGCAAGCTGCCGTTGTGATCGAGGGCGATGGTGTAATCCAGACGCTGCGTGTCATCGCTGCCACCATCGGCGTGCCAGACCGAGTAGCCGGAGGACCCCGGAGGACGTGGCCCGCTGTCGCGCACGGTGACGCCCAGGTACTGGCTCTGCGAGCCCAGCCCGTCATAGAGGCACATATCCAGCTGCGCGCGTCCGCCGACCGTCTGCCTGATCGGGTCGTACTGCAGGTTCAGGCCAACGTGCGGGGTGGCCTGGTCGAAGAGCGGGAAGTAAATAGAGACTGCGTTGTAGTCGGTGATGGTGAAGTCGAACTTGAACGAGTAGGTCGCGAGCTGCTGATGCGGAGGTTTCCTTAACGCAAGTACCAGACGTGCCGTCCATCGACCCGCAACCAACTTCTCCAATTCGGATGGCGGTATGCGAATTTCGGCGCCAGTTCCTGCAGGCATCAGGAAGTTGCACTCTGGAGCACTTGAAGACCACAGCGGCCTGGGTGTCGTGGCCCAGTAGTCCGACTCACATGCGGGAGTTGCTGCAATGCGAAACAGGTCGCCACGCGCTTCTACATCAATCTCCATTCCACTCCGCTGCTCAGTGAAGCGAAGCGGAATCGCACTACTCTTCCCTGAGGGCAGTTCCCCCGTATCTGACTCCGGGCATCTTCCTGAAGACGAGTTAGAGTTTGAGGAGCAAGTCATGTATAGCTGCCCATATGACAGAGTCAGTGCCCTCTCGTAGGCTAGGAGCGTCCGCCGCGGCAGCAGTTCGATGTCGCCCGGTATCGATGAGCGGTCCCAGGCCATGCTGATGTCCTGACTGATATCAATCGGATCTTGATCAGGTGGCCGCTGCGCCATCGCCCGCGGCGCCAACACCACCAGCGCACACACCACCACCATCACCCACCACACCCGGCGGCTCACTGCGCACCTCCTGCGGCCGCGGTCTGCGGCGTGGCGGCAATCAACGCCTGCTCCTGCAACAGCCGCGTCACTCGCGCCTGATGGCGGATGTCAGCCGGCAGCTGCGCCACGGCCAGCGGTTCGCACTGCACGGCACCCACCAGCATCACCACGCTGCGGCGCTCGCGCACCTGCAGCGGGCAGTGCAGCAGCCGGTCGTCCTGCAGCAGGTACAGGGTCTTTTCACGTCGTGGGAAGTCGGCCACGAAGCCTCCGTTGCTGCCGGTACCGGGCACCGGCGCGTTGAGAATGCGGGCACCGCGCAGCGGTGCACCGGCGATGTCCTGGGCGTTGCCGATGAACGTGTAGGTCACTTCAATCGGCACCGGCATGCGCACCAACCGCCCAGGCGAGAGGAACAGCGGGCGCGCGCCGCCCACACCGCTCACCCGCACGGCCGCAATGCTGTCCAGTGCGCTGGCGTCCTGCACTTCGGCGCGATGCGATTGGTAGGCGGACACCGGCAGCAGGCGGCGTTCGCCCAGCTTCAGCCGCTGCCGGCGCAGTCCGCCCACCTGCAGTTCGGCGGCCACGCCAGTCAGGTCCAGGTCGTCAGTGCCATCCACCTGCACGGCCAGCCCGGCATCGGCCCCCACACCAGCCCCCCAATAGAAGCCCTGCGAACCGATGGCCAGGCCGGAGCTGTGGGTAGCGCTGTACGCCACCTCGTTGCCGCTCTGTCGCTGGTAATGGGAGACGGTGGCGCCGGTCTGCCCGAAGCGGTTCTGCAGCTGGGCGCTTACGGTAGCCCCGTAACGCTGATTGTTGTCGCCGCGCACTTCACCTGAAACCTCACGGAACTGGTCTTCGTGCTCCTGGCGCAGGGTCTGCCCGGCGCTGTAGTTGACGGTGGGCCGCGCATGCTGCGGCTGGCGGACATCCACGCCATAGCGCCGCTGCGAACTGCCGTCGTCGCCGCGCTGCACGCGGTTGAGGCTGACGTTGAGATAGATGCCACGGTCACGGCCATCGCGCGGGCTGCCGCCACTGGTCTGCTGCCACACGCCGATGCGGCTGGAGACACTGAACTCGCCCCAGCGCTGGCTGCGGCTGTAGCTGGCCTGCCAGGTACGGCTGAGCTGCGGCACGCGCGTGGGCTGTGGAATCCACGGCGGCAGCAACGGGTCGAGGCCGGCCAGCGGATCATCCCCCAGCCCCGGCTGCACGGTGCCTGCGCGCCAGGTCTGGCGTCGGGTATAGGCCACGTAGGCGTTGCCGCCGGCCACCGGCAGCGCCATCGAGGCGCTGAGCGAATCAGCACAACCGAGCCGGTCGCGCGCATCGTCCTCGAACTGGCAGGCGCGGCCACGCATGCGCTGGTGGTACACATTCCACGAGGCGCGGCGACGATACGAAAGCTGATGCTGCTGGCCCCGGCTGCCATCGCTGCCGTGCATGCCACTGAAGGTGGCGCGTACTTCCTGGGTGGCGAACACGTGGCGCAGGTCCAGTCGCAGTTCGCCATAGCTGAAGCCGCCGAGGTCGGCGACACCGGCCGTCACTGCCACGTTGCGCGATACCGGCACGCGCAGCCCGGCCATCGCTGCCAGCTCGTCGTCGAAACGGTCGCTGCGGCGCTCGTTACGGCGGCCGCCCTGCATGAACCACTGCACGCTGCTGTCGGTCCAGTGACCGCCCTTGTCGAACGGCGCGTCCTCGCTGCGCACCAGCACGCCGTCTTCATGGATGCGCAGGGTGACGGTGTAGTTGCCCAGCGGAAACCGGCGCGTATCGAGCTGGTTGATGCCGGCCTGCAGGTAGAAGGTCTGCAGCAGGCGCTCACCGTCGAACGCATCCACCCGCGCGTCGCGCGCCAGCAGCACGGTGAGCGGCGTGGCCTGCACGGCGGCGGCGGAATCCACGTAGGCCTGGGTAGTGCCCACGCGCAGGCCCTGGAAGCGATCCATCGGCAGCATGCTGAAGCTGAAGGTGCCGCCCTGCGGGCTGCTCAGGTTGCGGCGGTCCATGCGCCCGGCCTGCAGGTAGTGCTGCTGCCCCAGGTCATGGCGGTAGTAGGCGTTGTCCAGCTGGAAATCACGGTTGGCGCGGCCGCCGCGGTAGTGCTGCTGGCTGAAGGTCCAGTCGGCGGCCAGGTGCCCGCGCTGGAACACGCCCAGCGCGCCCATGCCCTGCGCGGCCAGCGACTGGTAGCCCTGGCCGCCGCTGACATTGAACGTGTGCTGGTGCAGGAAGGCGTTTTCGGCAGTGGCGCTGACCTGGTGGTAGCGCTCGGCGGCCGGTTCGCCGGGAATCCATTGGCGGGCGACGAACAGGCGCACAGCGCCCTCGCCTTCGTCATACAGCGCGCGCACGGCGGTGGGTTCCTCGGGGGGATCGATGTAGCCGCAACCGGCACTGGCACCGCCGTAACGGCAGGCCAGATGGCTGTTGCGCGGCAGCGGCTGCGACAGCGCGGGCAACAACGCGGCCTGTGCCTCGGCGGGCAGCTGCAATGCCTGCAGCGCCTCGGCCGGGGCTTCCAGCTGCACGTGTTCCAGGGTCACGCGTACCGGCACCAGACCGGTCGAGCGACCGAACAGGCGCACCTCGAGTTGTTCGGTGTGGCCTTCGACCAGATCCTCGAAACCGGCGGGAACGCCGCGCGCCGCGACCAGCGGCGTGGCCAAGGACAGGGCGAGCGCGACCGCCAGCCGGGTGACGGCGGGTGCGGGAGATTTCATGGGGGTGTTACCGGAAGCGGCCGGCCCGGCAAGCGGGCCGGCGCGGGCGCCTTACGGGCTGGTGGTCTTCTGCTGCATGGCGATGGTAACGATGCCTTCGTAGGTACCGCCCTTGGGAATCGGCGCCTGGTTGGTCTGCGCGATGCGCAGCGGCATCGGAATCGAGGCACCATCAAGTGCACCATCAAACAGATCGGAGGCGGCAAAGTCCTGGGCGGCCACGGTCAGCGCCTTGCCGTTGAGGCTGACGGTGAGCGGCACCGGCGCGCCGCTGCCGTCGGTGTTGAGCAGCTGCGGGGTGCTGCCCACGCGCACTTCGATGTCCTTGTCTTCATCGTTGGAATAGATGCGTACCTGCTGGGTCCAGGGCACCAGGCCGGTGACCGGGTTGTGGGCCAGGGTCACCAGCGAATCCAGTGCAGTGCCATCGGCCTTGAGCAGGGCCAGGGTCGGGTCAACGGTTGCCCAGACCTTGATGTCGGCATCGAAGGCGTTCGCGGACAGGGATACGGTGGCCAGCGCTGCAGCCAGCGCGGCCTTCTTCAGGATCGTGTTCATGGCGTCTCTCTCGGACATGGAGGTGGGGCTTCCGATGGAAGCGTCGCCGTCATAGGGAAGTGGCGACAGGGAAAATGGTAGAAACCCTACCCGCCCGAGACCATTCAACGATTCCTATTTTTCGAATGCTCGATATGAATTTTTGAACTGGATCAAGAATCCGGATGAATGCAACTCGTCGTAGTCCGAAATTCAACTTCTTTCATTGCAGAGATCACCTGTAAGTAGATCCACGCCATGCGTGGATGCGCTTTGCGAACGCGCCACAGCCAGAAACGCATCAGGCCGCCTTTCGGCGGCCTGATGGACGGAACCCGACAACGGAAATCCGTCAGAAGAAGATCGCGTACAGAATCAACAGCGGAATCGGTACGCCCAGCAGCCAGAGCAGAATCATTTTCATGTCAGGTCTCCTTGTTCAGAGGTCGCGGCGACGGCCGCCCCAGGTGGCGCTGAGACTGGCAAAGAACGCGCCGATCAGCAGGGTAATGAACAGCCACAATGCGGCATGCGCGGCCGCCTTGCGGGCATCGTCGGCCGCCTGTCTGGCAGTGGTCTTGGCGTTTTCCAGCGACGCACGCATGCGGGTCTGCACATCGGTCACGCGCGCCTGCGCCTCGGCCTGGCTCATGCCGGTCTCGCGGGCGACCAGGCTGGCCAGATACTGGGTATCAGCCTGGTCCAGCCCGTTGCCCTGCAGGCTGTTGACGATGATCCGGTTTACCTCTGCGCGCACGTCGCGACGGTCACCCATTGGACCATTGCCCGGCATCGGGCGCGGCGGCGGCGGCGTGGTCGTGCCCAGCGGTCCGTTGCCCGGGGCGACACCCGGTACGGGCGGTGCGGGCGGTGCGGCGGCAGCATCCGGGCCAGGCGCAGTGGCAGTGCGGAACATCGAG
>NZ_JBNNHG010000138.1:0-10264 GCF_050268705.1 Stenotrophomonas sp. NPDC077659
GACCAACGGTCCGCACCCACCGGCCACGGTAGATCCACGCCATGCGTGGATGAGCCGGGCACCACAGCCACGCATGGCGTGGCTCTACTGGACTTCGAACTCGCCGACCAGGATGCTCTCCGAGCGGTCCTTCAGGCGCATCGTGACCATCTGGTCTTTCTGCTGCGGCGTTCCCCAATGCGTGGTCAGGCGCAGCATCAGGGTGGTGGCACCGGTCACCAGCTGCTGCCGGCTGCCGAAGTAATTGGCCTCCACCTTGTACCGGCCGGGCTTGGCGCTGCGCAGGGAGAACTGCTCGGGGCCATAGCCACCGGTGAAGTCCTGCGACATCTGCCCGCCTTGGTAGGTCAAGCGGTTGCCGTAGTAGGCGCGCTCGCCATTGGGGTCGGTCACCCACAGGTCCATGTCGCTGTTGTCGGCGTCCCAGGCCAGCACCACGCGCAGGTCCAACGGCATGGCCTGCAGCAGGCGCGGGTCGATGCCCCGGGTGTCCAGTGCCGGGCGGCTGCGTGACACCAGATTGGTCAGCTCATCCAGCGCGATCAGGGCGATGCCATCAAAGCGGCGATCCCACGGGCGTACCACGACCTGGTACAGCGGGTGCAGCGCCTGCTGCGGCTTGCCGGCCGCTGCCAGCGCCAGGCCGAGATCACGGAAACTCTGCGGCTCTTCCTGCCCCATCGCCAGCACCTGCTCGAACACCGGCACGGCCAACGTGGGCGCGTCGGCCTGCAGCAGCCGGTAGCCCAGCACGCGCAGCAGATGGCGGTTGTCCAGGTCCATTTCGGCCAGATTGGACAGCACACGCAGCGCCAGCTCACGCTGGTTCTGCTGCAGCAGCAGGTCAGCCACATCAAGGAAGAACGCACTGCTGTCGGCATGCGCGGCGCGCTCGGCCAGATAACGGTCGTACAACCGCGACGGAGGCCCTTGGCGCAGGCGGCGGGCTACCGGGGAATCGGGCTGCCATGCCGCCAGCTGGATACCGAGCTGGCCACGGTTTGCACGCGGCGGCGCTGCCTCGTCAGCCGACCGGCCGCCGCCGATGATATCCAACGCCAACGATTGCGCCGCGGGCGCCTGACGTTGCGCGCGTGCGGCCTCCATCCGTGATTCGGCGGCCACCATCGGCGCGGGCGGCGGTGCGGGGGCCGCCGGTGATGGCGCGGCAAGCAGAGCCATCGGCGCGCTGGCAGGTGCCACATCGGCCAGGATCTCCGTGGCCGCAACCGGCGGCGCCTGCTTCGGCCAACGGCGCTCCCACCACTGCTGGCGCTCCTTCCATTGAGCGGCAATCTTGTCCAAGCGCTGACGGTCCTCGGCCTTTTGGTCGGCCACCTGACGGGCGAAGCTGCGGTCATAGTCAGCGCGCAGCGCACCCGCCGGGCGGATCGCATAGCGCAGGTAGTCCTGCAGGGTTTCCAGCACGATCAGCGAGGTATCCGGGCCGACCAGACCGAACTGCTGTGACAGGCGCTGCATGGCGTCGCGGTTGCCGCGCCGGTCCACGGCCAGCTGCTGCAGGCGCGCCTGTGCCCACAGGCCGGCAATCAGTTCGCCGTCTTCGCTGTGGGTGGTCTGTGGCAGGGCCTGCCATTCACCACCGGCAACACGCACGCGCAGCGGCGCACCGTCTGCCGCCAGACGCGCATGCAGCCATAGCCAGCCCTGCGCTTCGCTGCGGCGATCGATGACCACCGCCTGCACGCCACGCCCGGCGTCGACCTGGATGTCCAGGGGTGCCGACAACAGTTCGCGGGCGGCGGCATCCAGGTCCTGGCCGACCGGCACGAAACGACCGCCGTGCGCTTCGCTCCAACCTCGCAGGCGGGTGGCATCCGTGCGTGCGCCGGCACTGCTGATCGCAAACAGGCGCTGCCCGGCCGACAGCACCGACAAGGCCTGCGGGCCGTAGGTCAGCAGGCCGTCACTGACCAGCAGATACTCCTTCACCCCCGGCTGCGGCTGCCAGTTCGCCAGTGCACTGGCGCCATCGGGCCGGACCTGCTGCAGCACCTGGCGCAGCGCACTCCAGTCGCCGTTGCGGATACGGAAACGGCGCTCGGCTTCAGGACGGTCGCGCAGCACGGTCAACGCCACGCTGCCCTCGCCCATCGCCGCGAAGTAGCGGTCCAGCAGGGCAAACTCGCGTACGCGATCACGCTGCCCGGCCGATCCGGAGCCATCCCACAACAGGCCGACCTCGCGTGGCACCGTGCGCGGCACAACGCTGGCAGCCACCGGCAGCTGCGCCAACAGGTAATGGCCGTCCTGCCACGATGCCACCTGCACCTGGGCCTGTCGTGCTGCAGGCAACGTCCAC
The DNA here is from genome assembly GCF_050268705.1 of Stenotrophomonas sp. NPDC077659. Classification (NCBI taxonomy): domain Bacteria; kingdom Pseudomonadati; phylum Pseudomonadota; class Gammaproteobacteria; order Lysobacterales; family Lysobacteraceae; genus Stenotrophomonas; species Stenotrophomonas sp. NPDC077659. Next base: position 2,324 of record NZ_JBNNHG010000138.1, read on the forward strand.
TGCAACTGCGTGGGCAATTGCGCGCCGCGACCCTGCCAGTGCAGGCGGCCGTCCTGCAATGCGAAGGGCGCTTCTCCCGCCGTGACCGTGGCCGGCGCCTGCAGATCCAGGCTTACCGATGCCGCGCCCGCCGCGAACTGCAGCGGCAGTGTCCATTGCCAACCCTGGCCCGCGAACGCGAGTGGCTCCCTGATCACCACCTGCACGCGGCGGCTGCCACCGGCCGGCAGCGGATAGATGCGCAGGCGGAACTGGTTGCCGGCCGTCTGTTCCAGCAGGCCTGGGTCGACGCCACGGCGCGCGATCTCTTCGAACACCTGGCGAGCGCGATCCTTCGGCACCGGCACCGCCTGGCGCAGCTCACCGTTGATATCCAGCGCAAAACCGCTGATCTGCTGGCCATCGCCCAGCGGGAACTGCAGCTCGCCTTCCAGCGCGCGGCGGTTGGGGTTATGGAATTCCAGGGTGATGCGGGTCTGCGCGATGCCTGCCTGCACCTCACCCTCGATCTGGGCATGCCGCAGCTGGATCGGCTGTTCGGCGGCCGGCGCGACCAGCAACGGGATGCTGGGCTGTGGCCGCACGTTGCCGGACGACTGCGCGCCCGCGGGCCACGCCGCCAGCGCAAGCAGTATGAGGGAGGCACAGCGGGCAAAGACCATGGCACGGCTCCAGTGGGATCGTGGACGGTTCAACGCACCACCAGGCCGAACGGGGTTGAGAAAAAGGGGACGGAGGGGATTAAGTCGTTTATGCACAAACGACTTAATCCCCTCCGTCCCGTTTTTTCAGGCGGGAAGGCAGTGCTCGACGATCAGCTGGATCGCGCTGCCCCCGCGGTAGTCGTCGCAGGCCAGGCGGTAGGCGAGATGCACGTGGCGGCCCGGTGCATTGCCGTGCCAGCCGCCGAAATGGATCGCGTTGATCGTGCCGGGCACGCCGGGCAGGCGCAGTTCCAGCTTCAGATGGCGCTCCTTCAGAACGCGCCAGTTGGTCACCTCGAAGTGGCCGTCGAACAGCGGCTCGGGGAATCCCTGGCCCCACGGCCCGGCAAGGCGGAGCGCATCGGCGTGGCGATGGTCGAGTTCGTCCGCCGCCAGTTCGCCATCGCTGAGTACCTGCTGCTGCAGCGCGGCCGGGTCCAGCACCTCTTCCACGATGGCAATGAAGGCCGCCTCGAACGCGGGCAGATGCTGCAGGCGCATGCTCAGGCCGGCCGCCATCGCGTGGCCACCGAAGCGTTCGACCAGCCCCGGATGCCGCGCATCGACCAGCGCCAGCGCGTCACGGATGTGCAGGCCCGGGATGGAACGGGCCGACCCACGCAGGGTATCGGCGCCAGGCTCGGCCGGTGCAAAGGCAATCACCGGGCGGTGCAGGCGGTCCTTCATCTTCGAGGCCACCAGACCGACCACGCCGGGGTGCCAGTCGGCATCGAACAGGCAGGCCGCCACCGGGCGCTGGCCTTCGGTCTGCAGTACCGCGCGCGACAGTGCCTGCTCGGCATCGTCGGTCATCGACTGCTGCACGGCGCGGCGCTCGGCGTTGATCTGCTCCAGGGTCTGGGCAATGTCGCGGGCCTGGCGCGGGTCTTCGGTCAGCAGCAGGGCGATGCCCAGCGCCATGTCCTCAAGGCGGCCAGCCGCGTTCAGGCGCGGGCCGAGGGCAAATCCGATGTCGGTGGCTGTCAGTCCTGCGGCATCGCGGCCGCTGGCTTCGATCAGCGCCTTCAGGCCGATGCAGCCCTGCCCCGCACGCAACCGGCGCAGCCCCGCGCTGACCAGGGCCCGGTTGTTGGCGTCCAACGCCACAAGGTCGGCCACGGTGCCCACCGCCACCAGATCCAGCAGCGTCGTCAGGTCCGGGCCCTTGCCATCGGCAAAAACACCGGCCCCGCGCATCTGCCGGCGCAGCGCCATCAGCACATAGAAGATGACGCCGACGCCGGCCAGCGACTTGCTGGGGAAGCCGTCGCCTTCCAGATTCGGATCGACGATGACATCGGCCGGCGGCAACCGGGGCCCCGGCAGATGGTGGTCGGTGACCAGCACCTGCCAGCCACGCGCCTTGGCCGCGTTGACGCCGGCATGGCAGGCAATGCCATGGTCGACGGTCACCAGCAGGTCCGGCTGCAACGCCGCCAGTTCTTCCACCAGCGAGGGCGACAGGCCGTAGCCGTGCACCATGCGGTTGGGCACGGCATGGAACACGTGCTGCGCGCCGAGCATGCGCAGGCCGCGCACGCCGACCGCACACGCCGTGGCGCCATCGCAGTCGAAATCGCCCACCACCAGGATGCGCTTGTCGTGAGCGATGGCATCCACCAGCAGCGCGACGGCCGCATCGATGCCGGTGAGCAGTTCAGGCGCATGCAGGTTGCCCAGGCGCGGCAGCGCAAGTTCCGGCGTGGTCGCGCCACGGTTGGCATAAAGGCGGGCCAGCAGGGGCAGCGTGCCGTCGGGCCACGGACCCGGCGGCACCGGCTCGCGGCGGCGGATCATCGGGGTATCGGACACGGACGGCGCAGCATCGGCGGCAAGAGACATCGGCATCGCCGGGTTGCGGAAGACGCCACCATGATAACGCGGGGCGACTGCCCTGACCCCGGCCCTGGCGTTTGGATTTCGCCGCCACATCTTCCATGCTTGCTGGCCCCGAAATGGATGTCACCCCATGCATCGCATGTTGTTCCTGGCCCTCGCCCTGGCTCCCGCCGCCCATGCCGCCACGCCCGAACCAAGAGCCGGTGTGGCGTTCGACCACAACGACTGGTCGCTGGCCTGTGACAACACCCGCACCTGCCGCGCTGCCGGTTACAGTCCTGAGGAAGCCGGCAACCTGCTGAGCCTGATGCTGGAACGTGCAGGCGGCCCCAACGCGCCGGTCGTCGCACGCCTGCGCAATGGCGAGGACGGTGAGAGCCCGATGCCAACGGGGGCGCTGCGCCTGCGCCTGAATGGCAAGGATCTCGGCCCCGTGCAGGACACCGGCGATTCGGAAAAGGTACTGCTGAAACCGGCGCAGACAGACGCCCTGGTCGCCGCCCTGCCCCGCCAGGCGCGCATCGAGGTCATCGATGGCAACGGCAAGGGATGGCCGATCTCCGACAGTGGCGCCACCGCAGTACTTCTGAAGATGGATGAGGCACAGGGCCGGCTGGGTACGCCCGGCGCGCTGGTGCGCCGTGGCGACAAAGCCGAAACCAGCGTACCCGCGGCACTGCCGGTGCCGGTGATCGTGCGCGGCAGACTGGTGGCGCCGCGCAGTTCCGATGCGGCGCTGGCCAAGATCCCGGCGCTGCGCAAATCGATGATCACCAGCCTGCCGAACGCTGACGAGTGCACACGGCTGAGCGAGGGCGAGGGCGAGGGCGAGGACGATGAGATCGGGATCCAGCGGCTCGATGCCACGCACGTGCTGGCCAGCACCCGCTGCTTCATGGGGGCCTACAACTTCAGCAGCGGCTATTGGGTGGTACAGGACAAGGCGCCGTACCAGGCGCAGTTCGTGACCTCCGATGCGGAGGACTTTGATCGCGACGATGCCACGCTGCGTGGACGCTTCCGGGGCCGCGGCATCGGCGACTGCTTCTCCGGCCACGATTGGGTCTGGGATGGCGCGCGCTTCGTGAAAAGCAGCGAATTCACGACCGGACAGTGCCGCGGCGTGGCGGGCGGGCATTGGCAGCTGCCCACTGTGGTTACCGCGGTGAAATGAAAAAAGCCGAGCATGGCGCGGCTCTACAGCAGATCCACGCCATGCGTGGATGGCCCCGGTAGTTTCACGCCATGCGTGGATGCAACCCCGCTCAATCGTGCAGCTGGCGCGGCTTCTTCCAGAACTGCCAGCGCTGGCGACGGTCCAGCTGGAACTGGAGGCCGTCCTCGAAATCCAGCACGAGTCGCTGCAGCTCGCCGCGCTGCAGGGCCACCAGCAGCGGGCGGATCGCATCATTGCCCAACTGCTGCAGCGAGCGCAGCTGGCGCAGGTCCACCAGTGCATCCACCGACTGCTCTCCATCCACCGATACGCCAGCCGCCAAGGCAAGGCCCTGCAGCAGAGCATCGCGGCTGCGCACCTGTACGTGTGGAGTCGTCACCGACACCGGCATCACCCCGCCGCCCCAGAACCACAGGGAATTGATCGGCTGTTGGCCCTGCGCGGCACGCTGCTGGTTCCACGAATGGGTGTGCAGCAGTACCTGCGCTTCGGTCATCAGGGCACGCCAGCGCCGGCCGGGCTCGCCATCAGGCAGGTGCGAGAACAGATCACCGCCCAGCACCTCGTCGGGGCTGTCAAAGGACGGTAGTTCGATGTCGATCGGCAGGCGCAGATACCAGCGTGCCGGGTCCGGCGCATCCAATACGAAACCGGCATCGGCGAACAACGGTTGCAGCACCGGCAACAGAGCCAGCGTGTCGGCCAGGGTCGGACGCAGCGTTTCGCCGTGGCCCATCATGCGCGCCCCGTGCATGTCCGGCACCATGCAGGCCGGATCCGCGCGCAGCCAGCAGGCGCCGGCGGCGTCGCCGACATCACGCTGGCGGGTCAGTGCGGCCACCGGCCAATGCGAAGCGGCCACGGTGAAGTGGCGCTGCAGCTGGGCGCGTTCACCCGCGTCCCCCTGCACGGCGGTGGCACGGCCAAGCGCACGCGCCACATCGTCCGGCAGCGCAGCCGCGGCAAAGCGGCTGCGTGCGGGCAACAGCAGGGTCGCCGTTGCCACCCGTCAGTCCACGTAGCTGACGCTGACGATCTCGTACTCGCGCTGGCCGGCCGGGGCGTCGATCACGATCGAGTCGCCCTCCAGCTTGCCGATCATCGCGCGCGCCACCGGCGAGGAAATCGCGATCAGGCCCAGCTTGATGTCCGCTTCCAGGTCACCGACGATCTGGTACTTCTTCTCTTCGTCGGTTTCCACATCGGCCAGGACCACGCTGGCACCGAACACCACCTTCGAGCCGGCATTGAGCTTGCTCACGTCGATGATCTCGGCGTGCGACAGCTCACCTTCCAGCTGCTTGATGCGCCCTTCGATGAAGCCCTGTTCCTCGCGCGCGGCGTGGTACTCGGCGTTTTCCTTGAGGTCGCCATGCTCACGCGCTTCGGCGATGGCCGCAATGACCTTCGGGCGCTTGACCGACTTCAGGTGATCCAGTTCTTCGCGCAGCTTCTGCGCACCCTTCATGGTGATCGGGGCTCTCATGCATTCAACTCCTTGTGCAGCTCCTGCAGCGACCAGACGGGGCCGGTGCCGCGGAATTCCAGTGAATCCACCAGCGCCTTCGCGCCGGCAATGGTGGTCGAATAGGTGACGCGATGCTGCAGCGCCTCGCGACGGATCGAGAACGAATCGTTGATCGCCGCACGGCCTTCGGTCGTGTTGACGATGTAGACGATCTCTCCGTTCTTGATCGAATCGACGATGTGCGGGCGGCCTTCCACCACCTTGTTGATGATTTCGCAGTCCATGCCGTGCTGCTGCAGCCACGCGGCAGTGCCACGGGTGGCGACCAGGGTGTAGCCCCGCGCGAGCAGGGCCTTGGCCACCGGCAGCACGCGCTTCTTGTCCGGGTCACGCACCGACACGAATGCCTTGCCGACCGGGGGGGCCTTGATGCTGCCCGCTTCCTGCGCACGCGCGAAGGCGGCATTGAAGGTGCGGCCAACACCCATCACTTCACCGGTGGAGCGCATTTCCGGCCCGAGGATCGGGTCAACACCCTGGAACTTGGCGAACGGGAAGATCGCCTCCTTCACCGAGTAGTAATCCGGCACGATTTCCTTGGTCGCGCCTTGCTCTTCCAGAGTCTTGCCGGCCATGCAGCGCGCGGCGATCTTGGCCAGCGCCATGCCGGTGGCCTTGGACACGAATGGCACAGTACGCGAGGCGCGCGGGTTCACTTCCAGCAGGTAGATGGTGTCTTCGCCCTCTTCGCTGGTCTGGATCGCAAACTGGGTGTTCATCAGGCCGACCACGTTCAGGGCCTTGGCCAGCTCCACCACCTGGCGGCGCAGTTCGGCCTGGGTCTTGGCCGACAGCGAGTACGGCGGCAGCGAGCAGGACGAGTCACCCGAGTGCACACCGGCTTCTTCGATGTGCTCCATCACGCCGCCGATCAGGACGTTGCCGTCCTTGTCAGCGATGATGTCCACATCGCATTCCACGGCGTTGTCCAGGAAGCGGTCCAGCAGCACCGGCGAATCGTTGGACACCTTCACTGCGTCACGCACATAGCGGGCCAGGTCGGATTCGCCGTAGACGATTTCCATCGCGCGGCCGCCCAGCACGTAACTCGGGCGCACCACCAGCGGGTAGCCGATCTCGCGCGCCAGCAGCAGGGCTTCCTGGTCGTTGCGGGCGATGCGGTTCGGCGGCTGCTTCAGGCCGAGCGAGTCGACCAGCTGCTGGAAGCGTTCGCGGTCTTCGGCCAGATCGATGGAATCCGGGCTGGTGCCGATGACCGGCACGCCATTGGCTTCCAGCGCGCGCGCCAGCTTCAGCGGGGTCTGGCCGCCGTACTGGACGATCACGCCCTTGGGCTGTTCCAGTTCGACGATTTCCAGCACGTCTTCCAGGGTCAGCGGTTCGAAGTACAGGCGGTCGGAGGTGTCGTAGTCGGTCGACACGGTTTCCGGGTTGCAGTTGACCATGATGGTTTCATAGCCATCCTCGCGCAGCGCCAGTGCGGCGTGCACGCAGCAGTAGTCGAACTCGATGCCCTGGCCGATGCGGTTCGGACCACCGCCGAGGATCATGATCTTGTCGCGGTTGGTCGGCGCAGCCTCGCACTCATCCTCGTAGGTCGAGTACAGGTAGGCGGTACCGGTGGAGAATTCACCGGCACACGAATCCACGCGCTTGTAGACCGGGCGCACCTTGTGCGCACGACGCAGCGCGCGGATGGCCGCTTCGTTGGTGCCGGTCAGCTGGGCCAGGCGGGCGTCGGAGAAACCGGCGCGCTTGAGCTTGCGCAGGCGCGCGGCGTCCAGCGCGTCGATGCCACCGGCAGCGACGTCGCCTTCCGCAGCGATGATTTCCTCGATCTGGTCCAGGAACCAATGGTCGATGAAGGACAGCGCGTAGATCTCTTCCACGCTCATGCCGGCGCGGAACGCATCGGCCACGTAGAACAGGCGCTCCGGGCCCGGGGCCTTCAACTCGCGGCGCAGGGTCTGCAGATCGTCTTCGCTGGACAGGTCCAGACCCGTCGGGTCGAAGCCGACCTTGCCGGTTTCCAGGCCGCGCAGGGCCTTCTGCACCGATTCCTGGAAGGTGCGGCCCATCGCCATCACCTCGCCCACCGACTTCATCTGGGTGGTCAGGCGGGCGTCGGCAGCCGGGAACTTCTCGAAAGCGAAGCGCGGGATCTTGGTGACGACGTAGTCGATGGACGGCTCGAAAGAGGCCGGGGTCAGGCCGCCGGTGATCTCGTTCTTCAGTTCGTCCAGGGTGTAACCCACGGCCAGCTTGGCGGCGACTTTGGCGATCGGGAAGCCGGTGGCCTTGGACGCCAGCGCCGAGGAACGCGACACGCGCGGGTTCATTTCGATGACGACCACGCGGCCGGTCTTCGGGTTGATGCCGAACTGCACGTTCGAACCACCGGTATCGACGCCGATCTTGCGCAGCACGGCGATGGAGGCATCGCGCAGGCGCTGGTATTCCTTGTCGGTCAGGGTCTGGGCCGGGGCCACGGTGATCGAGTCACCGGTGTGCACGCCCATCGGGTCCAGGTTCTCGATCGAGCAGACGATGATGCAGTTGTCCGCGGTATCGCGGACCACTTCCATCTCGAATTCCTTCCAGCCCAGCACCGACTCTTCCACCAGCACTTCGGTGGTCGGCGACAGTTCCAGGCCGCGGCTGACGATCTCTACCAGCTCTGCTACCTAGAGCTGATGCGCAGACTCAACATCGACCTGTGGTTCGCCGATCCG
>NZ_JBNNHG010000139.1:0-10006 GCF_050268705.1 Stenotrophomonas sp. NPDC077659
GTCGCCGCTCTTGGCGTCGCGGACCTCGAAGTCTTCGCCGTCCAGGATCAGCTGGCGCACATCCTCGATGGTGATGTAGCTGGAAATCTCGGTGTCGTAGAGACGGCGGTTCGGATACTTCTTGATGATGCGGGTCGCAGCCATGAAGCGGTCACTCGTCACAGTAGGTGTGCAGCATGGCGCAGTGCACAAGCCTTGGCAACCGTCCCAGCCCCCGCCAGGCTTGGGTTTCGCAGTCGATCATGTTGCGCAGCAAGGGTTTGCGTGCTGCGCAGCATGACCAACGGCAGGGGCGTGATCTACCCCTGGCGCTGCCTGCGAGGCTTTACCAGCCCATGTGGTGGCCGCCGTTGATGTCCAGGTTGCTGCCGGTGATCCAGGCGGCCTCGTCGGCAACCAGGAACGACACGCCATAGGCGATCTCCTCCGGCTTGCCCAGGCGCCCGGTGGGAATGTCGGCGATGATCTTGGCGCGTACTTCCTCAGGCACCGCCATCACCATGTCGGTGGCCACATAGCCGGGCGAAATGGTGTTGACCGTAATGCCGAAGCCGGCGTTCTCACGGGCCAGGGAAATGGTGAAGCCGTGCATGCCGGCCTTGGCCGCAGCGTAGTTGGCCTGGCCGTACTGGCCCTTCAGGCCGTTGATCGAGCTGATCTGGATGACCCGGCCCCAGCCGCGGCGGCGCATGCCCTCGATGACCGGGCGGGTGACGTTGAACACCGAATTGAGGTTGGTGTTGATCACATCGTGCCACTGCTCCGCGCGCATGCGATGGAACGTGGTGTCACGAGTGATGCCGGCGTTGTTGACCAGGATCTCGACCGGGCCGAGTTCGGCCTCCACCGCGCGCACCATCGCTTCGGCGCTGCCGGGGTCGGACACATCGCCAGGGAAAATCGACACCGCGTAGCCGCGTTCGGTCATCGCCTGCTGCCAGGTGCGGGCCTTGGCCTCGTCTCGGTAATTGGTGGCGACCCGGTGGCCCTGGTCGGCCAGGCGTTGGCAGATGGCGGTACCGATGCCGCCGGTTCCGCCGGTGACCAGTGCGACGCGAGATGTCATGGAATGCTGTCCGGGTATCAGGTGGGGGAAGGGGGATTCTGCAACATCGGCGCGGAAAGTGCGCCGGGCGGCGGCAGGCCTGCTCCAATGAGGATGTCTGCGCGCGGCAGCCGCGCCGGGTCGAACGCCCGTTGGGCCGCAGCCAGCAGCGCAGGCAATGCATTGATGCCGTCCAGCGCGGCCGGTGCCTGGCCGAGGAGCTGCCACAGGTAGCGCAGCACCGGCACCGGGCGTGCGCTGTCCACCGGCAGCGCGGCCAGTGACTTGGAGAGTTTGTGGCCGGGGGCATCCAGCAGCAGAGGCAGGTGACAATAGCGGGGAACCGCCAGACCCAGCGCCTGCTGCAGCAGGATCTGCCGCGCGGTGGAATCGAGCAGATCGGCGCCACGGACAACGTCGGTCACGCCCTGCGCCGCGTCGTCCACCACAACGGCCAACTGGTAGGCCCAGCAGCCATCGGCACGGCGCAGCACGAAATCGCCGACCTCGGCGTGCACGTCCTGTGACTGCGGTCCGCGCAGGCCATCTTCGAACTGCACCACGCTGCCCGCTGGCACGCGGAAGCGGACGGCCGGGTCCGGTCGCGGCTGCCGGGCAACGCAGTGATGGTGGATGCCGCCGCTGGCGGCCAGCTCGCTGCGGCTGCAGTGGCAGATGAAGGCGCTGTCGCTGGCCAGCAGAACGTCCAGCGCGGCCTGGTAGGCATTGGCACGTTCGCTTTGCCACATCACCGGGCCGTCATGGTCCAGGCCGAACGCGGCCAGCGCCTGCAACTGCGCCTGTGCAGCACCTGCCACAGTGCGCGGCGGGTCGATATCCTCGATGCGCAGCCGCCACAGGCCGTTGTGATGGCGCGCAAGCAGCCAGCTGCCGAAGGCGGCAAGCAGGGAGCCGGGGTGCAGCAGGCCGGTGGGCGAGGGTGCGAAGCGGCCGCAGGGAATGGGTGAGGTCATGCTGGCTGAATCGTCGGTCAGGTTGGCGCTTGAATTCAAGCTGACCACACCGCAAATTGGCGGATATCGACCCCTTCCGAGCCGGAATTTCCCATGTTTACCCGCATAGCCCTGTTCCTGGCCACCAACCTTGCGGTGCTGATCCTCGCCGGCATCGTGATGTCCTTCCTGGAGGTGGACTCGCGTTCGATGAGCGGCCTGCTGGTCATGGCCGGCATCTTCGGTTTTGGTGGCTCCATCATCTCGTTGCTGCTGTCCAAGTGGATGGCCAAGCGTTCCACCGGTGCGGTGGTCATCACCGAGCCGCGCAACCCGACCGAGCGCTGGCTGCTGGCCACCGTCGAGCGCCAGGCCAAGGCGGCCGGCATCGGCATGCCGGAAGTGGCGGTGTATGACGGCCCGGAGATCAACGCGTTCGCCACCGGTGCCAACCGCAACAACGCGCTGGTGGCGGTGTCCACCGGCCTGCTGCACAACATGAGCGAAGATGAAGCCGAGGCGGTGCTGGGCCACGAGATCGCCCACGTCGCCAACGGCGACATGATCACCATGGCCCTGCTGCAGGGTGTGCTGAACACCTTCGTGATCGTGCTGGCCCGCGTGGTCGGCGGTGTCATCGACAGTGCGATGTCGGGCAACCGCGAAGGCGGCGGCCGCGGCTTCGCCTACTACATCATCGTGTTCGTGCTGGAGATGGTGTTCGGCCTGTTCGCGACGATGATCGCGATGTGGTTCTCGCGCCATCGCGAGTTCCGTGCCGACGCCGGTGGTGCCTCGCTGGCCGGTCGGCAGAAGATGATCGCCGCGCTGGAGCGCCTGCAGCTCAACCACGGCCAGAGCACGCTGCCGGCGCAGATCGCGGCCTTCGGCATTGCCGGTTCGACGGCGAAGAAGCTGTTCATGAGCCACCCGCCGCTGGAAGAGCGCATTGCCGCCCTGCGGGCCTCGACCGCGGCGTAAGCCTGGCGGTTCAACCTGGAAAGACGAGCGCCCGGCCAAGTGCCGGGCGTTTTTGTATGCGCCGCTCTCGCGCGGGTAGCGCCGGGGCGACGCTCGGCTGCCGTTCGCGCTGCGCGCGTGAGTCGAGCGTGGCTCGATTCTACATGGGCCTATCCACGCATGGCGTGGATCTACGCCAACGCGACGGAGGGTAGCGCCGGGCCATGCCCGGCGGCATTTGGCACAGACACAAACAAAAACGGCACCTTCGCAGGTGCCGTTTCAATAAATCGCGCTACGTGGACGCTCAGAACTTCGCGTCGAATTCCGCCGCGTAGCCGGTGTTCACCAGCACCTTCTGCAGCGATTCGGCCACCTTCAGGTTGCCTGCCACCACCTGCTGGGTGTCCGGGCCGCGGTTGTCCATGCGGGCCAGCGGGGCGCCCTTGAAGTCGCAGACCTTGCCGCCTGCTTCGCGGACCAGCAGCACGCCAGCGGCGATGTCCCACGCCTTCACGCCCGCTTCGAAATAGGCATCGGCGCGGCCACAGGCCACATACGCCAGGTCCAGCGCGGCCGAGCCGCTGCGACGGATGTCCTCGGCCTGCACCAGCAGGGCGTCAACCGCCTTCAGCTGGGTGCTGGCGCGGGCACGCTCACGCGGGGCGAAGCCGGTGTGGATCATGGTGCCACCCAGGTCCTTGCGGTCGGCCACGCGGATGCGGCGGTCGTTCAGCACGGCACCGGCGCCACGGCTGGCGGTGAACAGTTCATTGCGCAGCGGGTCGAAGATGACCGCGTCGGTCGGCTCGCCGTTTTCGACCAGTGCGATGGAAACGCAGTAGTGCGGCACGCCGCGCAGGTAGTTGCTGGTGCCGTCCAGCGGGTCGATGACCCACATGTTGCGGTGGCCGCCCTGCACGCCACCTTCTTCGCCGAACACGCCGTAATCGGGGTAGGCGCGCTTGAGCTCCTTGACGATCACCTTTTCGGCGTCGGCATCGACTTCGCTGGCGTAGTCCATCCGGCCCTTCTGCACCACATTGAGCGCCTCGAGCTTGTTGATGTTGCGCAACAGGACGTTGCCGGCGAGGCGGGCGGCCTTGACCATGACGGTGACGGCGGGTTTCTGCATGGCGTGGGCTCCCGGAAAGGCAGAAGAGGTAGGGCTGGCGGGGGAAAAGAGCGGGTCCGGCGCAGTGGCCGGCCGCACAGTTTACCATTGGTCTTCGTCCAGCTCGACAGTTCCCTGTTCATGTCCCAGTTTTCCGCCGCCACCCGCCTCCGATTCGTCCTGGTCGGTACCCAGCACCCCGGCAACATGGGCGCTGCCGCCCGCGCCCTGAAGACCATGGGCCTGGCCCGCATGGTCCTGGTCGCCCCTGAAAAGCCGCTGGACGAAGAGGCCTTCCGCCGCTCGGCCGGTGCCGAGGACGTGCTGGGCGGGGCGCCGGTGGTGGCCACCCTGGCCGAGGCCGTGGCCGATTGCACCCTGGTGCTGGGCTGCACGGCCCGTGCGCGCCGGGTGCAGCTGGAGGAGTACCTGCCGTCCGACGCCGCCGCCCGCGCCGTGGCCAAGGCTGGCGAGGGCGTCGAGGTGGCCCTGGTGTTTGGCCGTGAGCGCACCGGCCTGACCAATGAGGAACTGCAGTTGTGCCATGCCGCCGTGCATATCCCGTCCGACCCGGCGTTCAGCTCGCTCAACCTGGCCGCCGCCGTGCAGGTGCTGGCATATGAAACGCGCATGCAGCTGCTGGGCGCGCAGCCGGTGGTGGAAACCGAACCCGGCTTCCGCGAACAGGCCGCCAGCCATGAACAGATGGAGAGCTTCTTCGCACAGCTCGGTGACACCCTGGACGAGATCGACTTCCACAAGGGGCGTGCACCTGAATCGGCCATGCGCAAGCTGCGTCGCCTGTTCCTGCGCAGCGAGCCGAGCGAACAGGAAGTGCGCCTGTTGCGCGGCATCCTGGCCGATACCCAGCGCATGGCGCGGCTGGCCGGCAACAACGGCAAAGAAGGCTGACGCCGTTCTCATTTTTTCGGGTAGTCTGTCTGGATACCCTGGGGGATGAGCTTGTGTCGGCTTCATGTAAGGCAACGCAGTGGGGATTGCTGAGCCTGGTTCCATGCCGGCGTGTTCGTGCGGGGAAAGCCGCAGCGGGCACGCCTGGCGCGTGGGGTCGGATCGACAAGGTCACAGAAATACGGAAGGGCCTGGCGCTGCTGCAGCGCCAGGTGGCCGCGCGCGCGTGGTGTTGCTGGATTGAATGGACCGTGGAATCGAGACACGTACGGATGGAAGTGGCATGAAGTGGCTCGGCTCGGGTATGCAGGCCCGTTTCCTGCTGGCGATGGGCGGGGCAATGCTGGTGGTGGTGGCGATCCTGGCGGTGCTGCTGGGGCGCCAGGCGACGATGCAGAACGAGGTCAAGAGCCTCAGTGGCGGTGTCATCCATGAGCTGTTCGACCGCAGTGTGCGCAGCCGTGGCGAAGCGATGGCGCGCGAATTGTCCGATTCACTGGCCAACCCATTGTTCCACAACGATCTGGGCCAGGTGGGCGCACTGGTGCGTACGACCTCGCGGCAGCAGGTGGTGCGCTACGTAAGGGTGTTCGACGCCGAAGGCCGGCTGGTGCATGACGGCTCGGCCAATGTGACTGGCTTCGGCAAGCCGATGGACGACCCCATGGCGCCAGCGGCCGTGGCCGCGCAAGGCCTGGTGGTGCAGCAGTCGCCGACCGTGCTCGACAACGCCATGCCGATCATGATCGGCAAGCAGCGCATCGGCGGCGTCCGCGTGGGCATGGCGCTGGACGAGGTGAAGCAGCGTGAGCTGGCCGCCAGTGCCACCCTCGGCGAGCGCCTGCAGCAGGTCGGCAGCCGTCACCTCGGCTGGCTGCTGCTGATGCTGGCGCTGCTGGTGGTGATCGGGGTGATCGTCATCCTGTACGTGCAGCGCACGCTGGTGGCGCCGATCCGTGACCTGGCGGCGGCCGCGCGCCGCATCGAGGCCGGCGATTACCAGGCACCGCTGCTGGAAAACACCCGCGACGACGAAGTCGGCGAGCTGGTGCGGGGGTTTGCCCGCATGCGCGATGCGATCGCCCGCCACGACCGTGAAGTGCGGCGCATGGCGTACACCGATGCGCTGACCGGGCTGACCAACCGCCTGGCATTCCGTGAAGCGCTGGACCACCGGCTGATGGCTGCGCGGGCGTCCGGGCAGCGTCTGGGCCTGCTGTTTGCCGATATCGATGACTTCAAGCGGGTCAATGACACGATGGGTCACGAGGCGGGCGACGAGGCGCTGCTGCAGTTTGCCCAGCGCATCGCCCATGCCGTGGCCCAGGCCGGCGGCGACGATGCGCTTCTGGCGCGCTTCGGCGGCGACGAGTTCGTGATCCTGGTGGGCGATGGCGATGTGGCTGCCAATGCCCGGCTGCTGGCCGAGATGCTGGTGCGCGAACTGGGCAAGCCGCTGGTCGTGCAGGGCAGGGAGCTGTTCCTGGGCACCTCCATTGGCGTGACCCTGTTCCCCGATGACGCCGCCGACGCCACCTCGCTGCTGAAGAACGGCGACATCGCCATGTACCAGGCGAAAATGGCCGGCAAGAACTGCTACCGCTACTACAGCCGGGCGATGGACCATGCGGTCGAGCGCCGGGTGCACATGGAGCAGGAACTGCGCGGTGCCTGGGAGCGCGGTGAACTGCGCCTGGCCTACCAGCCGATCTTCCGCATGCGCGACCGCCGCCTGGTAGGCGTGGAAGTGCTGCTGCGCTGGCAGCACCCGACCCTGGGCACCATCCCGCCGTCGGTGTTCATCGAAGTGGCCGAGCAGAGTGGGTTGATCGAGGTGATCGGTCCGAAGGTGCTGCGCGCGGCCTGCATGGAAGCGACGCAGTGGCCGCGCGGCACGGCCGGTGACGAATTGTTCGTGTCGGTAAACGTGTCACCGCGCCAGCTGCGCGGCGGTGAACTGCCGGCGCTGGTGGCCCAGTGCCTGCACGAATCGGGACTGCCGGCCTCCCGCCTGCACCTGGAGCTGACCGAGACGGCGGTGATCGGCGACGAGATGCTGGCTGCACAGCTGCTGGACAAGCTGCACCGTACCGGCGTGAAGGTGTGGCTGGATGACTTTGGTACCGGCTTCTCCGGCCTGAGCCATCTGCGCCAGGTGCCGGTGGACGGGGTGAAGATCGACAAGAGCTTCGTGGCCGACATGCAGCGTGACCCGGACGACCTGGCGCTGACCACCGCGATCATCGCGATGGCCCATGCACTGGGCATCACGGTGGTCGCCGAGGGCATCGAGCAGGAAGCGCAGTTCGAGCTGCTGGCCCAGCGTGGGTGCGATCTCGGCCAGGGCTACTGGCTGAGCCACCCGGTGACCGCGACCGAAGTGGTGCGGATGATCGATTCGGGCGCGTGACGCCCCATCCACGCATGGCGTGGATCTACTGCCGGGACGCCCATCCACGCATGGCGTGGATCTACCGTCAGACCGGGCGCTTGCTGGGGTCGCCGGGCAGTTCGCGCACCAGCTTCGGAACCAGGTAACCGGACAGGCGTGCGGTCAGGCCCGCAATCAGCGCCTTGGCCCGGGTGTCGTCCACTTCGAAGTGGGCTACGCCTTCGACCTTGTCCAGCTGGTGCAGGTAATAGGGCAGCACCCCGGCGGCGAAGCTGCGCTCGCTCAGGTCCTGCAGGGCCTGCACGCTGTCGTTGACCCCGCGCAGGAGCACCGCCTGGTTCAGCAGCTGGGCGCCCAGGCCGCGCAGGCGCGCCATCGCAGCATCCACGCTGGCATCGAATTCATTGGCATGATTGGCGTGGACCACGATGGCCAGCGGCCACGGCAGGCTGCCCAGCCAGGCCAGCAATTCTTCGTCCACGCGCTCGGGCAGCACGATGGGCAGGCGGGTGTGGATGCGCAGGCGGCGGATATGCGGAATCTGGCGCAGTGCATCGGTCAGCTCAACCAGCTTGTGCGTGGCCAGCGAGAGCGGATCGCCGCCGGACAGGATCACCTCGTCGATGTCCGGGTCGGCCGCGATGGCCGCCACGGCCTCCTGCCAGCCGCCCTTGGCGGCGTTTTCCGCGCCATAGTCGAAATGGCGGCGGAAGCAGTAGCGGCAGTTGATCGCGCAGCTGCCGGTAGCTACCAGCAGGGCCCGGCCACGGTACTTCTGGATGACCCCGGTGGCCTTTTTCGCAGCGCCATCGCCCACGGCATCGAAACTGAACCCGGGCGCCGGGCGCATCTCCTCGTTGATCGGCAGCACCTGGCGCAGCAGGGGGTCGGCCGCATCGCCGGGGCGCATGCGGGCCACGAAACCCTCCGGCACGCGCAGCGCGAACTGGGCCATGGCCACCTCCGAGACGCCCAGCGCGGCCGGGTCCAGCTGCAGCCGGGCCAGCAGCGCATGCGGGTCGCGCAGCGCCTGGCGCCAGAGCTGCTGCCAGCGCGCCGGCGCGCCTGGCGACTGGGGCCGTGGGAAGGCGGAAAGCTGCATGGAGAGGAGGCCTGCGGTTATCATGGGGGCAGAAAAACTGTCGCCCACCGGCTTCCGGTGGGCTTTCCATTCTATCCGGCTCGCCGCACCCGCGGCGGTTTTGCCATTTGAGGAGCTTGAGCATGGCCACTGTGGGCATGAATGACGTCAAGAACGGGATGAAGATCCTGGTCAACAACGAACCGGCAGTCATCACCGACACCGAGTACGTCAAGCCGGGCAAGGGCCAGGCCTTCACCCGCGTGAAGTACCGCTTCATCCGTTCAGGCCGCGTGGTCGAGCTGACCATGAAGGCGACCGACGATCTGGAAGTGGCCGACGTCGTCGACACCGACATGAACTACATGTACAGCGATGGCGAGTACTGGCACTTCATGGACCCGGAATCCTTCGAGCAGGTCCAGGCCGACAAGGCCGGCATGGGCGGCGCCGAGAAGTGGCTGAAGGGCGAAGAGGCCTGCATCGTCACCCTGTTCAACGGCGCGCCGATCTTCGTGCAGCCGCCGAATTTCGTCGAACTGAAGATCACTGAAACCGATCCGGGCGTGCGTGGCGACACCTCGGGCGGTGGCGGCAAGCCGGCCACCCTGGAAACCGGTGCCGTGGTCCGCGTGCCGCTGTTCGTCAACCAGGATGAAATCATCAAGGTTGATACCCGCTCGGGTGAGTACTCCTCGCGCGTCAAGTAATCCGGCAAAGCCGGATTACCTGTAGAGCCGAGCCCATGCTCGGCTTTCCGGGCACCGCCCGGAACCCGTTGCCGGCGCCGATGGCGCCGCAACGGACAGCCGCCGGGCATGGCCCGGCGCTACCGCCTTCAGCCAGGCGCCGCCCCCACAGCCAAGTGAGCCCGCATGAGCGATAGCCCGCACCTCCCCGAAGCCTGCGACCTGCTCATCGAAGCCGGTCATGTCGTTCCGATCGAGCCGCATGCGGTGGTGCTGGAAGACCATGCCGTCGCCGTGCGGGGCAGCGAAATCGTCGCCATCCTGCCGCGTGCCGAGGCCCGCGCGCGCTTCCGCGCCACCCAGGTGGTCAGCCGCCCCGATGCGGCGCTGATGCCCGGCCTGGTCAACGCGCATACCCACAACCCGATGACCCTGCTGCGCGGCGTCGCCGATGACCTGCCGCTGATGACCTGGCTGCAGCAGCACATCTGGCCGGTGGAAGCGGCGGTGATCGGCCCGGAATTCGTGGCTGACGGCACCATCCTGGCCATCGCCGAGATGCTGCGCGGCGGCACCACCTGCGCCAACGAGAACTACTTCTTCGGCGACGTGCAGGCCGCGGTCTACAAGAAGCACGGTTTCCGCGCGCTGGTCGGCGCGGTCATCATCGATTTCCCCACCGCTTGGGCCAAGACCGACGACGAATATTTCGCCAAGGCCGGTGAACTTCACGACCAGTGGCGCACCGATCCGCTGATCGGCACCGCGTTCGCGCCGCACGCGCCGTACACGGTCAACGATGCCATACCGGTTCGCGGAGGTCGACGAAGCCCGCCACGCCATCGAGCGCCTGCAGCAGC